>NZ_JABWRO010000026.1:0-49055 GCF_014268985.1 Pseudomonas sp. RW10S2
CCAGCCTCATCCCAAGCGGAAATGCCCCACCATCCCCTTCAACTCATCTCCCAACTGCGCCAGCTCCACACTCGACCGCGCATTGTCCTGCATCGCCAACGCCGCCTGATCCGCACTGCCGCGAATCTGTGTGACGCTGCGGCTGATCTCCTCGGCCACCGAGCTCTGCTGCTCCGCTGCCGCAGCGATCTGCTGGTTCATCTGCTGGATCAGCGACACCGCCGAGGCGATGCTGCCCAGGGCGCTTTCGGTATGCAGCGCATCGGCCACGGCCATGCGCACCAGCTCGGTACTGCCACGAATCTGCGCCACCGACTGCTGGGCATTGCCGCGCAGGCTGGCCACCAGGCGCTCGATCTCCTCGGTCGACTGCCGGGTACGCCGCGCCAAGGCCCGCACTTCATCAGCCACCACAGCAAAACCACGGCCCTGCTCACCGGCGCGCGCGGCCTCGATCGCCGCGTTGAGCGCCAGCAGGTTGGTCTGCTCGGCGACGCTCTTGATCACTTCCAGTACATCGCCGATGGTGTGGATCTCGGCACTCAGGCTGTCGATGCCGGCGCTGGCGGTTTCCGCAGCCTCGGCCAGCTGTTCGATGCGCTGCATGCTCTGGCGCACCACCTGCTGACCGGACTCGACCTTGTCGTCGGCATCCTGTGCCGCCTGCGCTGCCTCCTCGGCATTGCGCGCCACATCGTGCACGGTCGCGGTCATCTGCTGCATCGCGGTGGCGACCTGTTCGGTCTCCTCCTTCTGGCTGCCCACCTCGCGGTTGGTCTGCTCGGTCACCGCCGACAGCGCCTGGGCGTTGCCGGCCAATTGTTCGATGCCCTGCTGCAATCCGCTGACGATACCTGACAGCCCCGCGGCCATCTGCTGCATGGCCAGGGTGAGTTGCCCCACCTCATCGCGCCCCGCCACTTGCGCCTCGACCACCAGATCGCCGGCCGCGATGCGCTGGGCGCTGTCGATCACCCGTTTGAGCGGCCCCACCACGGCGCGCGTGATCAGCCAGGCGGCAACGATGCCCACCAGCAACGCCAGGGCCGTGGCGATGGCGATGGCCAGCGCGTTGTGCAGCAGCTCCTGGCGCATGGCTTCCTGCTGCGCCGCGTAGGCCTGGTCAACCCGGCTGGTGACCTGTTCGGCGCTGGCCTGCAACTGGGTCTTGGTGCCCTGCTCCTTGGCCAGTTCATCGGTGTATTCGTTGAGTTTGTCGGAGAAGGTGGCGATATGCCCGGCCACTTCACCCAGCACGCTCTGGTAACCGGAATCAGTGACGGAGGTCTTGAGCTGATCGACCAGATTCGCCGCCTCGACCGTCTGTGCGATGCGCCCGGCGGACACCGCCTCTTCCCCCTTGCGCCCCTGCTCCAGACGCACCCGCGCCTCGTCCATCGCCTGCAGCATCAGGCGCGAGACCTGGGCCACCTGCGCGGCCTGATCGAGAAACTCGCTGCCCTGCTGGCCCTGAGACTGCTTGAGGGTGTAGGCGCCATCGTCCGCCAGCCCGGCCTGCAGCACATCGAGATTGTTGGCGACGCTGGAAACCGACCAGTCAGCCGTATCCAGCGCCAGCTCCTTGGCCTGCACGGCCTCGACAAAGGCATCGAAGGCCTGGCCATAGGCATTGAGATCCGCCTCGCTCGCCGCCAGTGCCGGCAGGCCACGTACGCGCTCGAGCAACGTCTGCAAGCCCGCACGCAGCGCCTCGGCCTCCTTGATGTCGGAACGCAGGGCGAAGGCCTGCTCATGCTGGCGCAGGCGCAGCAGGTAGGTATTGACCTCGCCCATCTGGCGCAGCCCATCGAAGCGCTGGCCGACATTGTTCAGGGCGTACACTCCGATGGCCGCCACCGCCAGGGTCAACAGCAGCACCAGGGCGAAGCCCAGGCCGAGTTTACGTGCCATGCCCAGATTGGACAGACTACCGCGCTTGGTCGCCCCCATCGCCGCTCCCCCTTGCCCATTCAGGTGTTCCCGAATACCAAGAGTGACAACCGTGCCGGCCGGCTCACAAGGGCTTGACGTCAGAATGGTGTCAAATAGCTATGCCCCTGTCGTTTTCAGCTATCTGCAGGTCGCCCTGCATGTGAGAAGAAGGCCTGGGCGCGGATGTCCTGCCCGTACGCGACATTGATGCGCAGCCAGTCGCTGTCGGCTCCCAGATGATCGAAAGCGCTGCCCGGGGTCAGCAGCACCGAATGCTCCAGCGCCAGGCGATCGAGCCAGGCGAAATCCCGGCCCGGCACCCGCGCCCAGACGAACATGCCGCCATAGGGCTCGCAGAACACCTCCCACCCGAACGCTTCCAGTTGCCCCAGCAACTTGGCCATGTGCTGGGCCAGGCGCAGCCGCAAACGCTGCACGCTCTTGCGGTAGCTGCCGTTGGCTAGCATCTGCCCGACCACTTGCTCGACGAAGCGTGAAGTCCCGATGCCGGTCACCATCTTCAACTGTGCCAGTTGGCCGATCAACTCGGCGTCGGCGGCGATGTAACCGACTCGCAGGGCACTGCTCAGGGTCTTGGAAAAGCTGCCCAGGTAGATCACCCGCTGTTCGCTGTCCAGCGTCGCCAGCCGCGTGGCCGGGCCGTCCTGGAAGTCTGCGTAGATGTCATCCTCGACGATCCGCAGGTCATGCTCGCGTGCCAGCTCCAGCAAGCGATAGGCGGTCTTGGGGCTGAGGCTGGTGCCAGTCGGGTTCTGGTACAGACTGTTGACGAACAGGCAACGCGGGCGATGCTCGACCAGCAGCCGCTCGAGCGCCTGCACATCAGGGCCCGAAGGCGTGCGCGGCAACGGCAGCATGTGCACTTGATGCTGACGCAGCAGGGTGAACAGGTTGTAGTAGCCGGGGCTTTCGACCACCACCGTATCGCCGGGCTTGAGCAGGGTCCGCACCAGCAGGTCAAGGCCATGGCTGCCGCCTTGCGTGGTGAGAATGCGTTCAGGAGCGGTGGGGATATCCAGCTGCGACAGGCGCTTGTGCAACTGCTGGCGCAGGCTGGCCAACCCCAGCGGCGAGCAATAGCGGAACAGGTCTTCGGGGTCGCCACGGCTGACCAGACGTATCGCCCGGGCCAGGGCCTCACGCGCATTCCAGGCGGTGGGCAGCCAGCCACAACCGAGCTTGAGCATGGCATCGTGGCCGTCGCTGAACTGCCGCCAACTGCCATCGATGGCATCGCCCCAGGCCATGGCATCCTCCTGGGCCACCCCCGGCTTGCGCTCGGCGACGAAGAAGCCGGCACCATGGCGCGCCTCGAGCCAGCCAATGGCCGCCAGACGGTCATAAGCGTCGATCACACAGGATTGGCTGACGTCTAGAGTGCTGGCCAAGGTGCGAATCGACGGCAGCCGCGCACCGGGGCGCAGGCGCTGTGTCTCGATCCAGGCTTGCAGATGCTCGGTAAGTTGTTGCACCAGAGGTGTGCGGCTGAGGCGATCCAGAGGAATGTGCATGGTGAAGTGTTTGTTGTTTTCAAGGGAACAGTTAAGCATAAATCGCGTAAATGTGTGCCTTGTCGCTGCATCGTGATCACGCCAATGTGGCTGCACCACCCTCTTGCCTATGGACTCTCCATGCCCGCCCGCCTGGCCTTCGCCCTGTGCCTGATCACCCTCGCCGTGAATCTGCAGGCACCGCTCTACACCACCTACGCCGACCTGTCCGGATACGGCGCCGCTGCCACTGCCCTGGCATTCTCCAGCTATGTAGTGGGTGTGCTTCCTGTGCTGCTGGCCTTCGGTGGCTTGGCGGACCGGGTCGGCCGCCGCCCCCTGATCATGGCCGCATTGCTACTGTCGATGCTGGCCACAACCCTCGTCCTGCTCGCACCCGGCCTCGAAACCCTCGCCATGACCCGCCTGCTGATGGGCGTCGGTACGGCCTTGGCGACGACCACCGCGACCGCCTACATGGGAGAACTGCTGGGCGGCGCTGACAGTACCCGGGCTGCCAACTGGGTAACCGCCAGCACCTCGTTGGGCTTCGGGCTGGGTGCGGCACTGACCAGTCTGTTCCTGTTGCTTGGCCCGAGCCTGAGCCCGGGTAGCTTCTACCTGCAACTGCTGCTGGCCGCCGTCGCCCTATTGCTGGTGTGGCGCCTGCCTGACCGTCGTCCGACACAACACGGCGCCATGCTGCGCCTGCCCTGCTATCCACCCGGCAGCCTGCCTTTCGGCCTGGCGATCCTGCTGGCCTGGGCCTGCACCGGGCTGGTCATCGCGCTGCTGCCAGGCGTGCTCAGCCAGCACGATTTGGGCGAGTGGTCGGGCTTTTCCACCTTCTGCGTAATCAGTTGCGGCCTGCTGTTCCAGCCGCTGGCTCGGCGCCTGGCAAGCGTGCGCGCCACGCTGCTCGGCCTGGCGATCCTGCCACTGAGCTACGCCCTGTTGGCCTGGGGTGCCGAAAACGGCAGGCTGGCAGCGGTACTGGCAGGCGCAGTGGCCGCCAGCAGCGCCTGCTATGGCTTCATCTATCTTGGTGGGCTGGCGGCGGTAAACACTCTCGCAGGGAACCAGAAGACCCGCGCCAGCGCCGGTTTTTTCCTGCTCGCCTACCTGGGTTTCAGCCTGCCGGTGATCTTCACCGGCCTGCTCAGTGATCGCCTCGGCTCGCGCATGGCCCTGATGCTGTTCGGCGCAGCCCTGCTGCTGGGCTGCGTCGCGGTGGCGCTGGCGTTGCTGATCTCGGCACGCGTCTCGATCAGATGGCCGTGGCACCGCCATCCACGGTCAGGCTATGGCCGGTGGTGAACTCCGCCCCATCGCTGCACAGATAAAGCACTGCGCTGGCGATCTCCTCGACCTTGCCGATGCGCCCGACCGGGTGCATCGCTGCGGCGAACTCGGCCTTGCGCGGATCGGCCTCGTAGGCGCGGCGGAACATGTCGGTGTCGATCACTGCCGGGCACACCGCGTTGACCCGAATCCCCTTCTTCGCATACTCGATGGCCGCTGACTTGGTCAGGCCGATCACCGCGTGCTTGGACGCAGCATAGATGCTCATCTTGGGTGCTGCGCCCAGCCCGGCCACCGACGCGGTGTTGACGATCGCGCCACCGCCCTGGGCAAGCAGCAGCGGCAACTGGTATTTCATGCATAACCAGACGCCTTTGACGTTGACGCCCATGATCGCGTCGAACTCGGCCTCGCTACCCTCGGCCAGACGCCCCTTCTCGATCTCGATTCCGGCGTTGTTGTACGCGTAGTCCAGGCGGCCATAGACGTCGATGATCTTCTCGTGCAACTGGCGCACATCGCTGTCGCGGGTCACATCGCAGGTCACGAACAGCGCGTCACCACCGGCTTCGCGAATCAGTGCGACGGTTGCCTCGCCACCGGCCACGTCGAGGTCTGCCACCACCACCTTCAGCCCTTCGGCGGCGAACGCCTGGGCCGTGGCTCGGCCGATACCTGCCGCACCGCCGGTGACCAGGGCGACCTGGCCAGAAAAAGTCATGCTCATCACAGGCTCCTGCTTCACAGAGATCGAGTAGAGACTGAGTCTAGTCAGAGCACCACCCGGCTGGGCAGCATCATCAGAAGCACGGTTGGACTACCATCGTTTGCAGTGATTGTGCGCTGCCAGCCAGATCATCGAGGTGGATTACCGGGCATTCGCCAACCCGGTCAACCTTGCCTGGCCAGGCTCGACGGTCTATCAACAGGCTTTGCCATCTACAGGGAGAGATACCATGACCCAGACCAACCGCCGCTTCCTGCTCGCCAAACGCCCCGTCGGTGCCGTGCGCCGCGAAGATTTCGACTACCAGCAGGGCCCCGCCGCCGAACCTGCCGACGGCCAGATCCAGGTGCGCAACCTCTACCTGTCGCTGGACCCCGCCATGCGTGGCTGGATGAACGAAGGCAAGTCCTACATCCCGCCGGTGGGCCTGGGTGAGGTGATGCGCGCGCTGGGCGTCGGCGAAGTCGTCGCCTCCAAACATCCGGACTACAAGCCCGGCGACCATGTCAGCGGCGCCCTTGGCGTACAGGACTACTTCACCGGCACGCCCCTGGGCCTGCACAAGATCGACCCGCGCCTGGCACCCCTGCCCCGCTATTTGTCTGCGCTGGGCATGACCGGCATGACCGCCTACTTCGCCCTGCTCGACGTCGGCCAGCCCAAGGCCGGCGAAACCGTTGTCATTTCCGGCGCTGCCGGCGCGGTTGGCAGCATCGCCGGGCAGATTGCCAAGCTCAAGGGCTGCCACGTCGTGGGGATCGCCGGCGGCACGCAGAAATGCCAGTACCTCAAGGACGAACTGGGCTTCGATGGTGTCATCGACTACAAGGCCGAAGACGTGCTCGCCGGCCTCAAGCGCGAATGCCCCAAAGGCGTGGATGTGTATTTCGACAACGTCGGTGGCGACATCCTCGACGCGGTGTTGAGCCGCCTGAATTTCAAGGCCCGGGTGGTGATCTGCGGCGCCATCAGCCAGTACAACAACAAGGAGGCGGTGAAAGGACCAGCCAACTACCTGTCGCTGCTGGTGAACCGCGCGCGCATGGAAGGCTTCGTGGTGATGGACCACGTCAAGGAGTACGGCAAGGCTGCGCAGGAAATGGCTGGCTGGCTGGCCAGTGGCAAGGTCAAGAGCAAGGAGGATGTTGTGGACGGGCTGGAAACCTTCCCGGAAACGCTGCTCAAGCTGTTCAGCGGGGAAAACTTCGGCAAGCTGGTGCTGAAAGTCTAAAACGGATTCAGCTAGCCGCTCCGTGCGGGAGCGGCCTTGTACCGCGATGGGCTGCATAGCAGCCCCTGGATCGAATCAACCGCGAATCTCGGCCACCACCGACGCCAGCGCCTTTGCCGGATCCGCCGCTTGGCTGATCGGGCGGCCGATTACCAGGTAGTCGGAGCCAGCATCCAGCGCCTGGCGCGGCGTAAGGATACGGCGCTGGTCATCCTGGGCGCTGCCCGCCGGCCGAATGCCCGGAGTCACCAATTGCAGCGCCGGATGCGCAGCTTTCAATGCCGGCGCTTCCAGCGCCGAGCACACCAGGCCATCCATACCGGCCTTCTGCGCCAACGCCGCCAGACGCAACACCTGCTCCTGTGGATCGATATCCAAGCCTATACCTGCCAGGTCCTCGCGCTCCATGCTGGTCAGCACGGTGACGCCGATCAGCAGCGGCTGCGGCCCGCTGCGCTTGGCCAACTCTTCACGGCAGGCCGACATCATGCGCAGGCCACCGGAGCAGTGCACGTTGACCATCCACACGCCCATCTCCGCGGCAGCCTTGACCGCCATTGCCGTGGTGTTGGGGATGTCATGGAATTTCAGGTCGAGGAACACCTCGAAGCCCTTGGTGCAGAGGGTCTCGACAATGCCCGAGGCGCTGCTGGTGAACAGCTCCTTGCCGACCTTGACCCGGCACAGCGCCGGATCGAGCTGGTCAGCCAGCTTCAGGGCGGCCTCACGGGTAGGGAAATCGAGGGCGACGATCAGGGGCGTCTGGCAGGCGGACATGGTCAGGTCTCTTGGCAAGTCGTAAACGGCGCGCATTGTAAACGAAGTGGGGCACGGTTTGGGGGCCGCAGATCCACTGGGTGGGCAGGCGATGGCCGAAGGCTATAATTGAACGGACAGACTGGGTTGTCGGTCGAATGAAATGACACGCGGCACATTAACGATCACAGGAGAACGACAATGCCCTGGTATGCCTGGCTGATACTCATCATAGCCCTCGGCTCGATCGTCGGTGGGTTGATGATGTTGCGCGATACGGCGAAGAAACTGCCCTTGACCGAGGAGCAGTTGAGGAAGGTTCATGAGAGGAATGCGGAGATGGACGCCAAGGAAGCGCAGGATAAATAGCAGGTCGAAGGAGTTACAGCCGACCAGCGCGAAGCCGGCCGGCCACTCCAGCAACTTTATTCCACTTTCAGCTTGTCGCGATTACGCTCCAGCAAGGAGCTTCCAATACCCTTGACCTCAAGCAGTTCATCTACCGAGGTGAACGGCCCATTGGCCTCTCGGTAGGCAACGATGGCTTCGGCCTTGGCCTGGCCGATCCCCGACAGGCCCTGTTGCAGCGCCGAAGCTTGGGCTGTGTTGAGATCCAGCGCTTGTGATGCGACGTCGCCCGACGATACCTGGGCAGCATTGGAGGGTGACAATGACGCTGTAGAGCTACCTGCATTGCCTGGTGCAGCAGAGATCGAGAAAGACATGCAGGCGAAGAGTGGTAGCAGCAGATAGGACAGGACCGTGTTACGCATCGATAGACTCCTTGGGTTCGATTTCAAAGGCAGCATTTCCTTGGCTGCCTTTGAAACCTAGCGCGAAACCCACGAGAATCAACCGGAACGATCCAGGGCATTTATTTCCAGATTGTGCAGCAATCGCTAACCTCCCTGCCCGAATAACTGGTCGGCCAGTTGGGAGATGACATAGATCGCGCCCTCGCGACTGATGTGAGTGGCATCGACCATCGTCAGGGTGCTGGTATCTGTACCAACGCGAACCATGCATGCCTCTCCCTTGCACAACCGTTGATACAGCGACAGGTAGGAGGCTCCCATCCTGGGCACCTCCTGCTCCAGGAACTGATCCCAAGGTGCGATACGCCGGTCGACCTGGGAATCGCTGTAGCGTGGAATCATCCTGAAGTTTTCCCCCCAATAATCGAGCACGACCTTCACCAGCGGCTTGTCCCAAGCTGGCGCTGGGCCAAGCACAATCACCCGTGACTTGGCGGATACCTCGTGGATCGCGGCGATCGTGCGAGCCAGACTTGCCACCGCTTCGTCCCTGCGAGCTATCGCATTGGCGCCAAAGATGTACCAGTGCAGTATCACCACATCGGGTTGCAGGCGCTGTATCAACTGCAACTTGTAACGGTTGACCGGTGCCAGGCTCCTACCATCGATCGTTCGCCCTTTACTCGGCAACAAAGGTGGCGCATCCCCGTCCGTCGCCTGCACGATTCCGTAGTTGGCTGCCCTGCTATCGCGCAATGCAACAAGGCCTGGATAGAGCGCAGCCGCCAGAGAGTCGCCCCAGATCACCATGGTCTTATCCCGAACATCCAGACAATTGCGCTCGAAGGTCTCCTGATTCACGGAGTGGCATATACCGTTACGTACGCCTGCGGCAAAATCGAAGTGCCGATAGACATCCTGCACAGCACGCAAGCGCGTGATGTCATCGTTGCTGGCAAAGGCGAGATCACGGTTTTGCAACAGCAAGGTAGCGAACATCAGCAGTGTGAGCGCTAAAGGTACTGGATGCCCTGTCGGGAGCGCTTCATCGAGCTGTTCAGGCCGACGCCCGCAGGAACGCACAGACAACAGAATCGCAACGGGCAACCAGAAGACCACCCAGTAGTCGCCCGGACGCGTGAACAGACGCTCGACATCCGTAAGCATGGCAATGAGCGCAAAGACCAGCACTGGGAGTGCCGAACGATAAAGAGGATCTGCGAGATAACGCCGATAGTGGCGAAACAGTCCACAGATGCCCGTCAGTAAAAGCAGCAGCGAAACCAGGCCACTGTCGTAGACCTGTTGTAGATACAAGCTGTGGGCATGCGGGGAAACCGCTTCTTCATGCGCCCATATAAACGTGAACGGCGTGCCCAGACCATGCCCAAACAACCAATGATCAGGCATTACGGAAAAGAAGTACTCCCAGATCGGACTACGGCCCGACAGTTTGCGCTCGGTCAGCTCAAACCACAGCTCATGACGCAGAGCGACCAAGGCGATCAGAAGGATCAGCGCTGCGCATCCCAGGAGGTACATGCCTCGCCGGGAGCGGTTCAGCAACACGGACATGAGCGCAGCAACTGCAAGCGCCCCCCAGGCGCCACGAGTGTAGGTGCAAATCACATACGCCGACAGAATGGCAAACACGGCCAACCAGAAAAGTACCTGGTACCACCGAGCACGCCGCTCAAGCGCGAAGTTCAAGGCCAGCACTGCCAATGCACCGTGGAAAATACCCGCCACCACCGGCCAGCCATAGTCTGCGTATTCGCGCAGACCTAACCTGAAGATGCGAAATTCACGATAGGCAAGCGAGTTGTTCAGATACAAGTACTGGTACAACAGGCTCATGAGCGCCCCCAGCGCGACCACACCCACACTGAGTTTCAGCACGTTGATAAAAAGTTGCCGATCGGTACGGACGAACAGGTCCACGGCCAACAGGAAAAGGCCGATGAACAACCCGCGTTTTGCCAAGGTAGCCGGATCGTCGCTCGTATTTACGCTCCAGAGCGTACTCAACGCCACCCACCCCAAATAAAGCAACCAAGGTAGATAAGGCCCGACAAGGTGCAAGCGGATTCGCCCCGCGATGCACCGCGCCATGAACACGAGGAGTGCAGGCAACAACAGGAAGATGTAGACCTGGGTATTTCGCCCGCTACCAGACTCTATCCAGACCTTGCCACTGATCAGAACGAACATGCCCAAGGCCAATGACCAAAGCAATCCACGCTGCCACACGCTTGACGAGGTACCCAACTTCACACTCACGCTCTCAAACCGACCAAGGTCAGGATTTTCAATAGGCATTCTTGTTGATGAACCCTTTGAACAGGGTCAGCAGAATAATTTTTGTATCGAGCCAGACAGTCCAGTTGTCGATGTACCAAAGGTCGTGCTCGACACGCTTTTCCATCTTTTCCAGGGTATCGGTTTCGCCGCGATAACCGCGTACCTGTGCCCATCCGGTAATGCCCGGCTTGACCTTGTGCCGTTGCATGTAGGACTCGACCAGATCTTTGTAGTACTCGTTATGCGCAAGTGCATGGGGTCGCGGACCGACGATAGACATGCGCCCCTGCAGGACATTGAAAAACTGCGGTAATTCATCCAGGCTCGTGCGTCGCAGAAACGCACCGATCGGCGTGATGCGACCATCACCCCTGAAGGCCTGGGTGACTTCGCCCTCCTGCTCCTCGTGCATCACCATCGAACGGAACTTGTAGACTTTGAAGCGCGTGCCATTGATACCGGTCCGGTATTGCTTGAACACGATGGGGCCCGGCGACGTCAACTTGATCGTGATGGCGATGAACAGGCAAAGCGGCAGGATCGAGACACTTATGATAGTGCCGATAATCAGGTCCTCCAGACGTTTGACGATGCGAGCGACCCCATCCATCGGCGAGTAACTGAGGTCAAGGGAATACATCCCGGCAATATGGCTGACCCGGTGATTCAGCAGCTTGACATCCCCCCACTCCGGCAAGAACCGGATGGCGACGGTATGGTGTCGCAACGCATAAAGAATGGGCTCTACCCGCTCACCCTGGGCAAGCGGCAGGCACAACCACACCTCATGCACCGCATGCCGATCGACTGCTTCGACCAGTGCAGCCATCCAGTACTCCTTGTCGTCCAGAGGCATGCAGACGGCAATCCTGAAACCGTTGCCATCCAAGTTCGTCCCAACTGGTAGACGCGCTCCAAGATAGCCACCACCGTCCACGACCAGTACTGATTTCAGGTTCATTCCAGACACCCTGAGCTGGCGAAGGCTCAGGTATGCCGCTGCTCGGACCAACAGGCTCAACAACCCACCACTGACGAGCGTCACTGCAAACCAGATACGCGAAAAGTTGTCCGACTCCTTGAGAAAGAATGTGAGCGCAAACAGTATTCCGGCCGCAGCGCACCAGCAGATGCCCAGCACACCAAACTGGCGCCAGATCGAATAGCCCCGCTGGGTTCCGTAACTGCCTCCCATCGCCAGGCATAGAACGACCACGATCGCGGTGATAAGCGTTGCGCTGCTATAACGCCCTGTCATCTCTATCTCATCGAAGCGATAGAGATGTGCCAGGAAAGAAGCTGATACCACAATAACCATATCCACCAGCGCCACCAGCAAGGGAATGGGATAGCGCTCGGAAAATGTTGCGTTGTACGGTGAGGTGACGTGCATGTCGTTTACCAGTCCTGAAACGGCTTGAGCCGATACATCAAACGTTTTCGTAAGCCTTGGTGAGAAGCGCTTCGTATTCAGAAAAAATCCGCGGCCAGGTGAATTGCTGCTCGAATCGCTCCTGGCTGCATGTTTTCATCGGCTGCAGGATCGAGTCATCTGTCAGAATCTGGTCGAACAGCTGCGCGCACTGGCGTTCGTCTGCGAAATAGCGGGCAGCCGCCCCTGCAACCCATTGGTTGAACGGGTTGTCATGAGCAATGACCGCACATCCCGCCCCCAACGCCTCGACAAGCGAGGGATTGGTACCACCAACCTGATGCCCATGAATGTAGAAACGACTATAGAAACGCAGGGCATTGATCTTGCGACTGTCGTAGATAGCGCCAGGGAATATCACCTCGTTACTGGCTGCCGCGACGATTGCCCGGTGGTAGGCATTGCGATCCACATCGAACTTGCCGAGAACGACCAACGTGTGTTGTCGCGGTCGCAGGCTGAAGGCTCGAACAATTTCAAGGAAGGAGTTCTCGGGCTCGGGCCTGGCGATTACTACGGAAAAAGCCTGTGGCGCCAGCGAGAAAGCCTCCAACGCAGAAGCATCGGCATCCAGCACCTGTTCTGCGCCGTAGGGGATCATGGAAATCTTTGCCGCACTCACGCGCGTCGCCAGATGCGCCCTTATGCGCGGATGATCCGCAACCAGATAATTACCGGTAAGACAACCGATACGCTCGTTGATCCAGAACCAGGTCTTGGCGATTCGCCCCCATTTTTTACGCTTCCATTCAATGCCATCCATATTGATGACATTGACTTGACCTTTGAGTCTCTGCAGGACGTTGAAGAGGGCGGTGTTGTAGCCCAACGTCAAAAACAGCCCGGTCGACTTGAGGGCAAGACACGTCGCCCTCCAGTCAAACACGATCGTCCCCAGTGCACCTGTTTGTTTGACTGGAATATGCACCAGGCGAATACCGTTCCAGGCACTTTCAGTAACAGCCCCTTCGCCCTCTTCCTGGCAATAAACCACCACATCCCATTCCTTGCTTACCAAGTACAGGGACAATTTCTCAGCAAAGGTCTCGAACCCACCGTGTCCGGCAGGAATGCCCCGGATACCCAAAATCGACAACTGGCGACGCATGAAAACTCCCCACAAAAACTTTCAGTATTGGGTCTTGAGCCATGCGTATTGCATGGCAATGCCGCGTTCAAGTGATATGACAGGCTTCCAGTCGAAAGCCTCACCTGCTGCTGTACAATCCAACACGATCTCCCGCACATCAAAACCTCGTGCAGGCAGACGATGGACAGGGACAGACCGACCGGTAATGTTCTGAACGGCGTCGATCACTTGATTGATACTGTGCCCACAACCTGAACCGGCATTGAATACTCCATCCACCTGCGCCTCGACGGCGCGAACGACCAGACGTGCAAGGTCGGTGACATAGACATAGTCCCGAACGACCGAGCCATCACCGAATATCTGGGTGGTCTTCTGCTCCAAAAGATTACCCAGCACCGTAGAAATAAACCCCTGCCCCTTGGAGATATCCTGAAGCACACCAAATGGATTGGAGGGACGCAAAATGACCGCCTGCAATCCCCAGGCGGCGCGAGCCACACCAATAAATTTCTCGATGGCCACCTTGACGGCACCATAGTTTGAAATCGGATCCAGCGCGTGCTGCTCCGTAACCGGTGTGTACTGCGGATTGCCGTAGACCGTTCCGCCCGAAGATAGAAATACCAACTTGCGCGTGCCGCTGCGCTGCATGGCCTGAAGCAAGGTTACTGTCGCGATCAGGTTCTGATTGATATCCGCCATGGGGTCCAGTGCACTGCTGGACGGCACGGTGGCACTGATCGAATGCACCACCGCATCGATACCTTCAAGGGCTGCGGATAATGCAACGGCATCATTAAAGTCGGCCTCGATCCAACGCGTTCCGGGTACGCGCCCGTTCGAACGCCTGGCGTATGTCACCACTTCATGTCCTGCTTCGAGCAACGCTCTCGAGGCATTGGCACCGATGAAGCCATGCCCTCCCAATACCAGAACTCTCATGACAGGACTTCGTTGTAGTGTCGCATCAACGTCTCGTAGAAAACCTGATCGGAAAACTCAGACTCGACATACTCTCGAGCATTGATGCCCAGGCGTGTGCAGAGCGGCGCATCGTTCCAAAGTTGTTTCATGCAGGCAGCCAGGGCATGGGGATCATCGGGCTCGAACAGCAAGCCGCGCTCGGCGCTGATCAATTCAGGAATGCCCCCGCGCAGCGAACCTATGACCGGCTTCCCGGCGGCAAATGCCTGGAAGATCACATAGGGGAAGTTCTCGTGCCAAAGAGAGGGCACCAGAATGAAACGCGCGCCTTCGAGGACAGGTTTAAGCGCATCTCCCCACAGCGGTCCCAAAAATTCGACATGGGTAAGATGCTTTTGCTCACACAGTGCCTTCAAATGCGCAAGGTCAGGTCCATCGCCCACGATCTTTACAGGAATCGATAGCTTCTCTACAGCCTCGATGATCCGGTCGACGCCTTTCTCTTCAATGACCCGGCCAAAGTAAAGCGCATAGTCCCCGGTATAAACGGGCTGAAACGCCCCGACATCGAAGGGGTTTTTCAGGATGCCTGCGCGAAAGGCTTTGCCCGGCCAAAATTCACGCGTCTTTTCCAACATGAACACGCTGGAAAACAGATACTTATCCACAAGCCTGTCATAGACTTTCGAAATGCGGTGAATATAAGCCTCCAACGCCGAAGCGACACTGAAGATCAGCGAGTTCTTGCTACAGCGCTTGAGCGCGGCATTATAAAACCGCCCCCCCTTGCACGACTCGCAGAGCGCCTTGCCATCATGTAACTTATAATTCGGACAGATGTGCTTGTAATCATTACACGACATGATCACCGGAATACCCCGTTCCTTGGCGGCCTCAAGAATGGCTGGCGTCAGGTGCACATGAATCGCAAAAGCATGAATCAGGTCCGGCTTGAAGGCGTCGATCGCCGCCAGCATGGCCTTGCGGTTATGCACCGAATAAAAGATATCCTTGGCGGCCGCCAATCGGGTCATCAGGCGACCTGACAGATATTGTGGTTCGGGCACCACGAACAGAGGATCATTGCCCTGAAGATTCTCGTCACTTTCCGTGCTAAAAAAAGCCACCTCATGCCCATGACGCTTCAGGCAGTTAGCCACTTCAAAATAAAAAACTTCCGCGCCACCCTTGAGGCTATGGTACTTGTGCGCCAACAACACTTTCATTTCACAACCTCACTCACCCCGTCGTCACGCTCACACCGCACGCAGAGAAAGCCTGCACTCGCGATCCGCCTTGACTACGGAAATACAACCTACCAGGAAAAATATGATTGCAGTGTCCACGGTTCCAGGCTGGGCAAATGATCCTTCGGTGATCGCCCGCGCCAGAAACATGGTCATGATCGAGAACATCAACCTGACACTCAGCCGGCTTTCATGCTCATCGTAGGTATTGAGTCGTCGGCACAACACTGCAAACGACAACACCACGGCGCTCATCAACATGACCGCCCCCAGCAGACCGGTATTGACGATGGCTTCGATCAGCGCGTTATGTGCCTGCGCAAACGCCTCGGTACCAAACACTTGAAACCCGGCGGCCTGTGAAACATTGATCGAAGCGTTGTAACCCGCACCAAGAATGAAACGCCAACCGGTAAGGCTGTGCAGGATTTCCTCCCAGATCAGGGTCCGACCCGACAAGTTGGAAAGCGAGTTCTTGCTCTCCAGATAGTCATAGACCTGGTCTTCGACGAGCAGGAACACCATCAGCAGCGCAATTGAACTCAACACGCCCAACATCATCGTCAGCAAAACCGACTTGAGGCTGCCAAATGAGACGCGCGGCAGGATCAGCGCCACCATGCACACCAAAATGATCGTCTTGCTGAACGTCAGCAGCACCACGGTACTGAACAGCCCGACGAGGATGAAGTACAGCCAGGAAGCGATCCCGCTTGCCGTGCCAGCGCCCAGGTGCCATGCGCAGAACAAACCCAGTGCACAGATGAAGGAAATGGTGTTCGGGCCGATCTGGGCCAGACCTTCGCTGCGCGAGGATAGAACAGCCAGATCCATCCTGAGAGTGATGAACAGGATCAGGATGCTCGCCGCCAAAACGACACCCAACGCGAATGCGTTGAGGGCGGGTATGAAATTGATCCGCGGTGGAATGAAAGGCCAGGCAAGCAATGGCAGCACCGCATAGGCGATTCCGGTGGCCTTGCCTTCTGACCAGGGCAGGAAGCAGCACACCAACGTCCATCCGCTATACAGCAGCATCAGGACGAACAGCGTAGAAAGCGGAAACACGACGAACTCATTACGCAAGAACTGCAGCGCAGATAACCCGGCCAGCAGCCCGATCCAAAGCATCATCACGGCGAAATAGTTGTCCGGAGCGATCAGCCAGAACACATACTTCGACAGCAGTACCGTCCAGAAGAGTGTCTGTATCACCTTGGTACCACGCCTGGCAGATGCGAGCCCTCGGTAGCCGAGCGCCAAGCGGTCAACCCCAGGCTGTCATAGAAACTCAGCCACTGCCCGCCTTCATCCCGCGCCGAGAACTCGTAGTACCTGACGCGGGCCCGAGGGTACAGCGCAGCGATGATATGCAATGCAGAACTTCGAAAGCCTATGACCGTTGGACAGTTTTCCGTGAGTGCATACAACATTTCGGCAGGCATGCTACTCGGTGCAATGCTCGCGTTTACCGCGTCGACTGCAGACAGCAGATGCCCCATGTTCTCCTCACTTTCCCGAGGATGGAACTTGATGACAAGCGGCACACCGTCGGCATTCATGGCCATGACGAAGCGCCGGGCATGCTCGATGCCGACCGAAGCGATGAGTGGCACCAGGCACAGCGAGGCACCTTGTGCAAACTCGAATGCCAGGTCCTGTAGCGCATCGGGCAAATCATCACGGACAATGGGTACAAGCGAAGTCAGTGTCCGGCCCACAGCGACATCGTTCCGCAGCCTGTGAGGGAATGATGCGTGCACATGCCCGATGCGCGCACTGGTCCCTATCCGCTCACCCGGCGCCCACCACAAACCAAACAGCAGCTTACCCAGCCATCGGTTCAAGCGTCCCGAGGGAATCACTCCACCCAATGCATAGGTCGCGACGCCATCCTCTCCAAGCGCAATACGGCCGTTACGGCGTGCAACGACGTCCATCAGGTACTGGCCTTCAGGGGTGGTGTCATTGAAGATCAGCAGCTCATCAGCACCCGCGATCCGTGGGTCTCGCTTCAACTGCCGTACGTTGCGGTACTTCTGCAGGAAACGCGCGTGTTTGGAAGAATGATTGCGGTTGCCAGGCAAGCGGATGAGCGAAGCACGATGCAGCGCCTGAATGGCCGTCACGAGACGCTCATTCACATCGGACTCTTCCACGAACACAAGGATGGTTTGCGCATCAGAGGGTGGGAGCAGCGTCAGGCACAGAAAAAAATGCAAGGGGGTCTGGCAGACAACTATCCGTATCATTTGCAAACTCTCGAGCAGCGAAGTGCATCAACGCTCATAACCGACCAACATCTCTGCCGACACCGGCGTATTGGCCTGGACATGCGCTGCCACTGTTCGCCCTACCACCTTGTCCCATTCTTTGGGTGCAAGGCCGTAACCTGGGCGCACACTGCGAATATCCTGAGCGGTGACGACCTGGCCAGGTTGCAGGTTGTTGACGAAGTACAACGAACGGCGGAACTTCACATTCCCCTGCTCGCTTGACTGGCGCCCGTAATTCACAGCCCCAAGCGCGGACCAGGCGGTCTTGCTATCCCGGCAAAGCGCTTCGAGTTCAGACGGCTCGAGCGAGAAGCTGTCGTCTGGCCCGCCACCACGTCTATCGAGCGTGAAGTGCTTCTCGATGATCGAGGCTCCCAAGGCCACAGAGACGATGGCGGTGGTGTTATCCAGCGTGTGATCCGAGAGCCCGGTGACCAGCCCGAAGCGCTGGCTGATGTCCGCCATCGTTCTGAGGTTGTACTCGCAGGCCGGTGCAGGGTAACCGCTGACACAATGCAGAATGGCCAATTCCTTGCACCCTGCCTCCCGGGCCGCCGTGATCGCTTCCTGAATTTCGTCTCCGTCAGCCATGCCCGTCGAAATGATCATCGGTTTGCCAGTAGCAGCCACATACCGAATCAACGGCAGGTCGACCGCCTCGAAGGAGGCGATCTTGTAGGCAGGGGCATTGAGGCCTTCAAGCAGGTCGACCGCGCTGTTATCGAACGGGGAACTGAAGATCGTGATGCCCAGTTTGCGCGCATGCTCAAACAACGGCGCATGCCATGCCCAGGGAAGATGGGCCTCCTGATAAAGGTCATACAGGCGTCGGCCATCCCAGAGCCCGCCCTGAATACGGAATGCCTCATCATCGCTGTCGAGCGTGATGGTATCGGCCGTATAGGTCTGCAACTTCACCGCATCGGCACCAGCGCGCTTCGCTGCCTCGATGATTTTCAAGGCAGTTTCGAGCTTGCCATTATGGTTGGCTGAGAGCTCGGCAATGATGTAGGGCGCATGACTGGCACCGATGGGGCGGCCAGCAATCGAAATGGTCGGACTCAACTTCAACCTCGAGTGATCTTGTTCATTTTTTCCAGCATCGAAGGGCGGTGTGACGCCCACTCTTCACGCAGCAAGCCCAGACACACGATATCGACCCACTCGTCATTCACCCGGTGCTGCTGCCTGAGGACACCCTCGACGGTGAATGCAAACTTCTGGTGCAGCCGAACGACGCCACTGTTGAACGCCAGGACTTCACAGCTCAGCTTGTGCAACCGGCGTACATCGAATGCGTGCTCCAACGCCAGGAACTCCATGCGTGAACCGGTCCCCTTTGGCGCCTCGGGGTCGGCGTAAAATGCCCAACTGGCGGTCGAGTTGCTGTCGTCGATATCGGTGAAACCGACAATTCCGCACGGCACGCCATTGAACTCGTACATCAAGTACTGCTGGTCTGCGCGCAATCGCGCGCGCTGCCACCAGGCCAGGTGTTCCTCCAGGGAAATCACATGGCGGGTGTACATGTTGCTGCGCACGCTTGGAGCGTTACGCCAGGCGAGCATCAGTTCGAGCTCGTCGTCCTGAATACTTCGCAGAGTGCCTAATGCCCGCATTTGCCTATTCCCACTCAGTTCCCGAATAGTCAGAACCACACGCTGTACACCGTCGCCGTCGACGATCTCACGCGCCCTTGAACTCATGCCCGGAAGAAAGTCCGGCTCCTTCGAAGCCCGTGCAAGCAAGGCACTGAGTTGGTCGGGCAATGTTTCATCCAGCACCAGCATCTGTACCGCGCCGGACTGTGCGATCTGTTGCGCAGAGAACATCTGGTTGTCGGCCACGACCAACATGAAACTGGGCAGCCCCAGGCAGCATCTTTCCCATGTGGTAGAGCCGGCCGCGCCAATGGCGAGGTCTGCCTCGACCATCAGTTGCGCCATGTCCTGCACATTGACCTTGACGTCGGTCTGCACCGGCATGTTCGAGGCAAGTCGCCTGACATCCTCCAACCACGGCGCACTCGCGCCCATGACCACAGTGATGCGAGAGATATCGTACCGCTCGATCTGGGCAAGGGCTCCAAGCAGGGCTCCCGTCGCATTCGCTTTATCCACCCCCCCCAGGCTGATCAATACATGCTCGAGGGCTGGACTCTGGCGACGCTTCAAGCTGACGGGCCTGAACTGCTGGAAATCGGGACGCAGCACGGCGTAGGAAGCACCACACAGGCTCATGCAGTGCTCAGGCACACGCTTCTGGTAATCAGCGACATCGCGACCGAAAGTCTGATCCAGAAGCACGTCGCAATCGTGATCACGATTGGCGAGGTCATCGAACACCAACAGATGTCGCGCCGAGGCACGCAGAACCTTCTCCCAGGCGATATCCAGGCCATAGTGATCCACAATCAGCCAATCCACAGGGACATCGCCCAACAGCTCGACACAGGCGCGGGCGTCCTGCGCCTGTGACGCACCAAGCCAGCGCGAGTACTGATCGTTCTGCCCCTGCTGCTGTGCCTCGCTAACCTGCATGACGGGAAGTTCGTGCACACGGTAGCCCCTGGCGGCGATCAGCCGGCTCTGGTGACCAGGATGCATCCGACAGATGAACTCGCAATGCGCCCCGCGCAAGACCAACGCGTCGGCCAGCGTCAGACAGCGCATCACATGACCGATACCGATATCCGTGGATGCATCGACACGGAACACCATGCGCTTATTGGCAAGGTCCACGGCTGGGAGCACCGATGACACAGTCTTCATCAGGAGGTCTTCCGCCACATCTCGCGCATCATCCACTCGGCACGCTCCCAGTCCTCGGGCGTATCGATGTCCTGCACCCTGTACGAAGGAAGGACGACGGGAACCGAGGCCGAGCCGAAGACCGGCAGTCCTTCCAACCAGGCCCGAACAGTCCCCCAATAGAACTGGCCCGCGTCATGGAGGACTTCGGGTAGGTCTTGCGAACGGGTATTGAAGTGATCCGGATACATCATCTCCAAACGCCCCTCCGCGTTAAGCTGCAGCGCCCGCTGTATCGGATAGGGGTAACGGGCAACCGAAAAGGAGAAGTCCACCTCGTCCTGCATGACGTTGCTCAGCCCAATACGCAAATCTTCTGCCCGTACAAACGGAGCCGTTGCATATAGGCAGCACACCAGCGCTGTCGCGGCATCGGCATCGGGCAGAAACGCGTTGATGGCGTGCTGGATTACCGGAACCGTGCCGCAATAATCGTCAGCAAGCTCGGCAGGACGCATGAAAGGCACCTGGGCGCCATACTCCTGAGCAACCTCGGCGACCTGAGCATCATCGGTGGAAACGATCACGTGATCGAAACAGCCACTGTGCAACGCAGTCTCGATGGACCAGGCAATCATCGGCTTGCCGCCAAACAGCTTGATGTTCTTGTGCGGTATCCGCTTGCTACCGCCACGCGCAGGAATGATGGCGACTTTCATGGGCGAATCGCTTCGATCAGCGCCGCAATCACCTCATCCTGCTGCACTTCGGTCATGGTCTGGAACATCGGCAGGCTTATTGCCTCCCGGTAATAGGCCATGGCCTGCGGGTAATCGCTCGCCACAAACCCCATCTGCACGTAGTAAGGCTGGGTGTGGACAGGAATGTAGTGAAGGTTCACCCCGATACCCTGTTCGCGCAGGGACTCGAATACCGAGCGGTGGGATCTGCCGATCTTTTCCTCCTGCACGCGAATAACGTAAAGGTGCAATCCGGAATAGCTGTCAGCGTGTTGCCAGGGAGTAGTGACCGACAGAGAAGCCAGGTGTTCGTCGTAACGTGAAGCCAATTGGTGACGGCGAGCGACGTAGTCGTCCAGACGTGCCAGCTGGCTGATGCCCAGGGCCGCCTGAAGCTCGGTCATACGGTAGTTGAAGCCCAGATCGATCTGCTGGTAGTACCAGGGGCCGTGACTGTCGCCGACCATCTGCTGTGGGTCCCGGGTGATCCCGTGACTGCGCAATAACGCCATCCGAGCAGCCAGATCATCGTCGTTGGTCACAGCCATCCCGCCCTCGGCGGTAGTGATGATCTTTACCGGGTGGAAACTGAACACCGTGATATCGCTATACGCGCCGCTCCCGATAGAAGCACCCTGGTATCTGCCACCTACCGCGTGGGAGGCATCCTCGATGATCTTGAAACCGTAACGCCGACCCAGCGCATGAATGGCCACCATCTCGCACGGCTGCCCGCACAGGTGCACTGCCACCACGATCTTCGGCAAGCGCCCCTCACGCTCTGCCACTTCCAGCTTGGCTGCCAAAGCCGTCGCACAGAGGTTGTAGGTTCGAGGATCGATGTCTACGAAATCGACAGTAGCGCCACAGTACAAACCGCAGTTGGCCGACGCGACGAAGGTTATCGGCGTTGTCCACAGATAATCGCCTGGCCCCAGCCCCAAGGCCAGGCAGGCAATATGCAGAGCCGACGTCGCACTATTGACCGCCAGCGCATGGCGCGCACCCACCTGCTCGGCCACCAACTGCTCGAAACGCGGGACCATGGGTCCTTGAGTCAGGAAATCAGACTGCAGCACCGATATAACTGCATCGACATCAGCCTGGGTGATGTCCTGCCGGCCGTACGGGATCATCTATCAGATACTCCCGATCTTGGCTTTGTTGGCGGTGATCCATGCCTCCAGCTCTTCGTCGCTCATCCACTGCGAGTTCGAGTCACTGGCGTAGGTGAAGCCCTCTGGTACCTGCCGTCCATCCTTGATGCGCTTCTCACAGTTCGACCAGCCATTGATCGCGGGCAGAATCTTGAAGTGCTCCAGATACTCGTAGGTGTAATGTGCGTCTTCAGCGCTGATCATCTGCTCGTGGAGCTTCTCGCCGGGACGAATTCCCACAACTTTCTGCCGGGCTTGCGGTGCAATGACGCGAGCCAGATCGACGACATTCATGGAAGGGATCTTCTTGACGTAGATTTCGCCACCTTCCATATCCTCGAAGGCATGCCACACCAACTCCACGCCCTCTTCCAGGGAGATCATGAAACGCGTCATGCGCGGGTCGGTAATGGGCAATTCGCCCTGTTCCTTGATAGACATGAAGAACGGAATCACCGACCCGCGCGAACCCATGACGTTTCCGTAACGCACGACAGCCATTCGTGTGTCATGAGCGCCAGCATAGGAATTACCGGCAACGAAAAGCTTGTCTGACGCAAGCTTGGTTGCGCCGTAAAGATTGGCCGGGCTGCTCGCCTTGTCGGTTGAAAGCGCCACCACGCGCTTTACACCCTTGTCGATACAGGCATCGATCAGATTCATCGCACCGATGATGTTGGTCTTGATGCACTCGAACGGGTTGTACTCGGCGGTCGGAACGATCTTGGTCGCTGCAGCATGAACCACGTAATCGACACCATCCAGCGCACGATGCAATCGCTCCTTGTCACGCACGTCACCGATGAAGAAACGCACGCGAGGATCGCCTGCAAACTGCTTTGCCATCTCCCACTGCTTCATCTCGTCGCGAGAGAAGATGATGATCTTCTTAGGGTTGTATTTGGCCAGTGTCATCGGCACGAAGGTGTTCCCGAAAGAGCCGGTACCTCCAGTTACGAGAATGGTCTTGTCGCTCAACATGAAACAGCTTCCTAAATAAACAAGATGTCGCTTGATTCAATCGGTTGCGGGGAGCAACCGCTTTGGGGTCAACTGGAAATAACGCGCCGTCTTCCACAACAGGATCGATGTAAACGCCGCCACCACACCGAGTGGCACAGCAAAGATATGGCTGTAGCGGGAAGCGACCAACGTGACACCCGCAAAAACCAGCACACTGAAGAGATGGCTGTAAATGATGCTGCGATCGTGACCTTGGGCGTACAGCGCGTAATGCGGGACCATGCCAAGCCCGTAAAGCACGGAGGCGGCCAGCAGCCAGGGAAAGATCGACACGTGTTCGAGATAAATCGGCTTGTCCAGAAGCGTCAGCAAAGGCTCGATAGCCAGCAGGCTCACGCAACAGAACACGCCAGACAACACGACCGTATGTTGCAGTAACTGGCGCTGCTGTAGACGGAATGCAGTGGCATCGCCCTGCTGCCAGGCCTTGATCAGGGCCGGATAGACAAAGCTGAAAACCCCCGCGTCAAGAAATGCCATCAAGGCCGAACTGATCCCGGCAAACAGTACATAGGCGCCCAGCACATCCAGGCCGCCAAGGTACTCGAACCAATAGCGATCGAGTGTCGACAGCGCCCTCAGAGCCAGCGTCGCGGACACAAGTGGAAGAGCGACCTTCAGGCCGCGCAAAATCCAGCGCCAGTCGACCCGGTCACGCCACCCTTGAATCGGCATGCGTCTCAACCAGCATGCGCCCAACAACAAGGCACTGACACCGCCTATCCCCCACGCCATCAGCACCCATTTCAAAGAACGCAGTTCGGGAGAAATCGCCATGGCCATAGCAATCACCAACGCCCACGCGCCAGAGCGCAAGCACAGCAGAACACTGGCCCTGAGAGGTTGCGAGGCTGCGATGAAAATCCTGAAAGCCTCCTGATTGACATGCTCAAGCACCAGCAAGATGAAAAACCAGCCAGACATGCGCCATGGCAGAAGCCCCCATACGAACAACAAGCCGAGCAACGGCAGGAAGATCATGTAGAGCACACCCGATAAAGCGGCTTGTGATTTCAGGACCCCACCCCACGCTGCGGGCTCGCGCTTGAGCAACTCCCTGGTCGAGTAGGTGTAGAAATCAAAACCCAGCAGATACAGTGCATAACTGATCGCCGCTGCGATCAAGCCATAGAGCCCTACCTCACTGGGTGCAAGGAAGTGAGCCAGGAGAAAGATCAGCAAGAACTTGCTGCCGAGCGTCATGCCTCGCAACGCGACATTGACGAGACGAAAAATACTCTGCGGTACCTTCAAGGCAGCATTATCCATATCTGCAGTGCTTGAGACTCACGCCCCTCAGCGAACACCTTGGCGGCGACGGACAAAAAATCGCGCCAGCGCTAGCGCAACCCCGATAACTCCACCCAGGACAAGCCCCGACAACACCAGCAACGACTTCTTGGGCCAGACCGGCTTTCGAGGCTCAGACGCCAACTGATCGATACTGACAAGATTCAACCGTTCTACATTCAGATCGAGCTTGTTCAGGCGATTGATTTCGGCACGGAGTTCATGGATATCCTTGAGGAAGACATCCTCATTTTCCCGCGCCTTGAGCGCCTCGACCGTGCGGTTGTTCTTCAGCAGTTGCAGCTCCCTGCCTATCTGCGCCACGCGGGGATCGGTAAAGTCATCGGACGTGCGTTGGCGCAGAACACTGCGTTCTGCCTCCAACGCATCAGTGCCCATGAAGTAGAGTGGCACCTCACGATTGCTGACTTCAGTGCGGATGATATTGCTGCCTGACTCGCTCGCGTCCGCCATCGAAGACGGAGTAGATGGCTTTTTCAAACCCAGGGAGCGTGCAATGCTGATCGCCTCATCCAATTGAGCGATCCGATCGGCACGACGAGCCTTGAGCTGTCCGCGTAAAGCCTTCAGTTCGTCCACCAATTGTGCCTGCTTGAGGCCATCCTTCTCGAGCAGTTCGGCAATCAGGGATTCTTTGTTGGCGTGATAGGCGGCTCGCGAGGCGTTCAATTTTTCATGCAATTCTTTCAGGCTGTTGCTGACGATGACCTTGAGGTCGGCCGCAATTTCCTCGCGCTCATGATCGATCGCATATTTGACGAAGCCGTTGAGAATTTCAGCGCCCTGGACACCCTTGGCGTACGTCATTTCCAGGCCGATATAGGCGCTCAACAAATCGAGCTTCTTCCGAGCATCCGGAAGCACAAGGTTGAGCGAGCCCTGATTGAACTCTTCAAAGGCCTGCTCCTGCGTCTGCCCACCGTGAAGGAAAGGCCCGAAAAGATCGGGATTGGCAAGAAAATAGCCCAATCTGACGTCATAGGAGTCCAGGGCGGCACCGACGCGAATCAGCGCTTTATCCGTCGGCAGCTCATAGATTTGGGTACGATTGAGCGCATCCAGTTCGTTGATCGCAGCTGGCCGCAATGAAGTACTGACCCGGTACTCAGGCGTGGTGAGCAGGGCATAGGCAAGTCCTGCCAGACCAAAGGCCAGGGACACCCCCCCGATCATGAAGCTCTGCTTGCAGACGAAGCGGAACATCTCAATCAGATCGATATCGGTGCTTTCGGCTCTACGGGGGGCTTGGGTAATGCTGGTCACAACGATTCCTGACAATCCGGATTTTGGGCTGCTGATGGTTCAGGAGCACAGAATCAAGAACCACGCGAGATTTGCTCTCGGCGTACCGGTTCTATATCGGAGGAACGTCCCTGTCATCAGGCGATGAATCGGGTGATTGTGCCATCATCTGTGGCGTTATGCGAAGAGAAAGGTGAAATTTTCGTTACAAAAACCAGACAAGCGCTACAAAAATTCAGAATGGAAACGTCTCAAGAATGTCAAAGGAGCGCCCTCGCGCAGCTACGCTCACCATCAGGCATGGATGAATGCAGCATGGCACGCCATTGCGTGCCTTGTGCTCAGATATCCTGCCGACGTTTCAGGTAGACCCAATCGACAATCTCGCCTTCCGGGCTGTAGCCGCTAACCAACTCACGCAGCAGTTGGCGAACATGGTTGAAATCCTCGTCAGCCACGGCCTTTACCAACAAGCTCAGGCTCTCCTTCAGCGGCTCCCATGCAAGACAATCTTCATTCGCCGTCATGATCATGGGGTGATCAGTCGGAGAAACGTTATCGCCGATCAACAGCTCCTCATAGAGCTTCTCACCAGGGCGCAAGCCTGTGAACTCAATCGCAATGTCTCCATGAGGATTCTTGTCAGAACGCACGCTCAGCCCCGAGAGATGGATCATCTTCTCGGCGAGTGCGGCAATCTTGACGGGCTCGCCCATGTCAAGAACGAACACGTCCCCGCCCTGGCCCATCGAGCCGGCTTGAATCACTAATTGAGCCGCTTCCGGAATGGTCATGAAATAGCGGGTGATCTTCGGGTGGGTGACCGTCAACGGCCCACCGCCCTTGATTTGCTTGTGGAACAACGGAATCACCGACCCCGACGACCCCAACACATTACCGAAGCGCACCATGGTGAAGCGCGTCTTGTTCACCCGGGCGACGTTGCCTGAATCGGCGAACAATACCGGTGCGACTTCCTGGCTCAACGCCTGCAACACCAGCTCGGCCAGACGCTTGGTGCTGCCCATGACATTGGTAGGACGTACGGCCTTGTCAGTGGAAATCAGCACAAAGTTGGCCACATTCGCTTGCAGCGCCGCCTGCGCGGTATTCAATGTCCCGATGACATTATTGATTACGCCCTCGGCGATATTGTGCTCCACCATCGGCACGTGCTTGTAGGCAGCGGCGTGGTAAACCGTATCGACGCGCCAGATGCTCATGGTATCGAACAAGTGTTTCTGGTTACGAATCGAGCCGAGAAACGGCACCAGGCGCACCGACAGCGCCTCCCGACAGATACGCTGCTCAAGTTCGCCATGGATGTTGTACAGGTTGAATTCGCTGTGTTCGAACAGCAACAGTGCGCGCGGCTGAAGCATGAGGATCTGTCGGCACAACTCCGAACCGATCGAGCCTCCTGCCCCAGTGACCATGACAACTTTCCCAGTGATGCAATGCGCCAGCAGGTCGGCTTGCGCCGGGACAGCATCGCGCCCGAGAAGATCGGCAATATCCACTTCCTGGATATCGTCCACCTTTACCCGTCCACTGGCCAAGTCCATAACGCTGGGCACACTTCGCACGTGCAGCGGAAACTTTTCCAGTTGCCCCAGAACCTCGCGGCGCCGAGCCCGGGTGGCCGAAGGAATCGCAAGAAGCACCTCTTCGGCCCCCGTGAGGTCGAGCATGCGCTGTATATCAGTACTGCGGAACACCTGAAGACCAGAAATAGCCCGGTCTGCGATCGATTCATCATCATCGATAAAGGCTACGGGGTGCATCGCCCGGCCCATGCGCAAAGCCGCCAGCAATTGATTGCCCGCAGCCCCTGCTCCATAAATAGCCACCTTGGGCAAGCCGTTGTCGCGACTGGTAAACGGGACATGCTGCTTGGCGGCATACCAGTCGCCGAGGAAATACTGACGCATCAGCAAGCGCAGCCCGCCAATCATCACCAGGCTCAACCACCAATAGTTAAAGATGATCGAACGCGGCACAACAGTCTGATGGTTGCTGTACCAGTACACCACGAGCGCAAGTATCAACGCCGAAAGGCTGACCGCCTTGAAAATAGTGATCAGCGCGTCGTTACCGAAGTACCTCATGACCGCGCGGTACATACCGAAGCGAATGAAAATTGGAATCGCGATCACCGACGCCGATGCGAACAACCACAGGTGCCCACCCAGCGGATTGTTCATTTCGTCGAAGCCGATCCGCACTACGAATGCCATCCAGAGTGCCAGCCAGACCAACACGAGATCGGTCACAACCTGCAGCGCGCGCTTGTAACGGCGCGGCAGCGCGAGCATGCGTTTTCTCAATCTATCCATATCCACTCTTTGTCCTGCGCTTCTGCACATGAAAGCAGCGCCGTTACATTATTTTCTGAATGTTCCACACCGGAAGTGACACTCGATCAACGGTTCTCCGGCTGACCAGCATTGAACGTGAATGCAAGCACCACCAACGGCGCATATGCGATCGATACACCGACACCAGCATCGAGCCAGCCCAGCGTCACCGCGACCGCCAACGGCAGCAGCCACACCAAATTGATCACCAGTGCCGCCAAGGTCACTGGCAGATGTCGTCCGAACTGACGGGATGCAAACTGGTAGGCATGGCTACGGTGAGCCTCATAGACCTTCTCGCCACGCAACAGCCGGCGAATCAACGTAGTGGTAGCATCGACGATGAAGACGCCCAACAGGATCAACCACCCGGCAAACAGCGCAGCGTCGCTCCAGGCAGCCTGCAGGGACAGGATGCCCAAGGCGATGCCAAGAAAACCGCTGCCCGCATCCCCCATGAAAATCCGGGCCGGGGGGAAATTCCAGATCAGGAAACCTGCCACCGCGCATGCCAGAGCAATACAGCCCCACACCTGAACAGGATGCCCTGCGAATACATATAGCAAAGCTCCGCCCAGGCAGACGCAAATAGCCTCGATGCTTGCCAGGCCGTCGATCCCGTCCATGAAATTGTAGAGATTCAGTAGCCAGACCAGATAGAACAACGCCAGCAAGTGACCAATCCAGCCGAGTTCGAGGGTGTGCCCGAAGACCTCCTGAGGCGGTAACCCGCCGAGACAGAACAGTACCCAGGCCGAAGCGCCGAAGTGTCCGAGCAGGCGCCAGCGGGCGGCGATATGACCATGGTCGTCGAGAAAGCCCAGTATGGCGATACCCGTGCCGGCCCCAAGCAATGCCCAGGCGACGCTCCAGTCCAGCAGCGCCTGACTGGCGAGCACAGGCACCATTACCAGGAACGACACAACGATGGCGACCCCACCGCCACGCGGAGTAGGGACGGTATGCGAACTCCTGGCGTTGGGCACATCAATGATGCTGCGGGCCAAGGCATAGCGGCGCAGCCATCCGGTCAACAACCAGGCCAACAGGAGTAGTAACGGGAGAAACAGCCAGAGAGTCATGCGTTCGAACGTTCCAGGTCCAGATAGTGACGGGCAGTTGTGCCCAATGCTTGGTCGACACTTACAGGTGGCGTCCAGTCAAGCAGGCGCCGTGTCTTGCCAATATCGACCTGTAGCGAGCCACATAAACGCGCGGCCATCGCTGGGCGGCCGATGATTCGCGCAGCCGTTGTCAGCCAGGAGGCAGGAACTGGCAATAGCCTGGCCTTGACTTGCAGAGCTCGAGCGGTGCGCCGCAGCAGATCGGGAGTGGATAGATCCTCACCATCGCTGGCCAGAAACACTTCGCCTGCAGCGCTTGGATGATCGATGCAGACCCTGATCAGATCCACAAGATTATCCAGCGCCACCATGCTCCGCTGGTTGCGGATGCCACCCAACGGCAATGGAACGCCTTTGTGCAGCCATTTCATCATGGACTGGAAATTCGCCTTCACCCCTGGCCCATAAACCAACACGGGACGAATGACGACCACTTCCATGGTAGTTTGCGCCGCCAGTGCATGAAGTGCCTGTTCGGCTTCCAGTTTGGAAATGCCGTAGGGATCCTGAGGCAGCGGTGCTTCATCAGCGCTGTAAGGTTGGCGACCATCGGTACCTTCACCATTTACCTTGATCGAACTGATAAAGATAAAACGCCGAACGCCATCGGCTGCAGCCTGCCGGGCTAGGGCCAGAGTACCTTCGACATTCACCTTGCGAAAAGCAGCGAGCGGGTCTGCCGACTGCTCGTTCATCACGTGGACACGAGCGGCACAATGGACGACGGTATCGACCCCCTGCAGATCCATGTCGCAATGATCACCCTCCAAAGGCGCAATGCGTACTGCAGTCGCTCCCTCAGGTACATGCGCCTGAAGGTTACGCAAAGCCGCCTGGACATCGAATCGCTGATCGAGCAGCAAATACTCGACCACACGAGAACCGACGAAACCCGAGGCTCCGGTAACCAGCACTTTTCGCAACATCAAGCGTTTTTCTCCAAGGTGCGATAAATTTCCAGGTGCTGCTCAACGATGCTTTCGATGGCGAAGGCACGTTCTGCAAGCGCTCTTCCCGCCGCCCCCATCTGCTGGCGCAACCCTTTGTCATTCAACAGGCGCTCGATTGCTTCGGCCAGGCGCTCGCTATCACGCACCGGCACCAGCAGTCCGGTCACATCGGCCTCGATAGCGTCTCGACACCCTGGGACATCAGTTGTGACGACAGCCCGGCCACAGGCGGCAGCCTCGACCAGCACTTTCGGCAAGCCCTCCCGGTACGATGGGAGCACCACGATATGCGATTGTGCGAATACCGATGCGATATCGCTCTGGTAACCCAGGCAGTGTACGATGCCTTGCTCCTGCCAATGAGCGAGATCGCCTTCCTGAATGCTGGTAGGGTTGCCAGGGTCAGGATCACCGACCAGTTGGAAGCGGGCTTGAATACCCCGCTCAGTCAGCAATCGGGCCGCTTCGACAAACTCAAGAACGCCTTTGTCGCGCAACAACCGCGCAGCGAGTGTGACCACCGGAATGCCGGGGGCTTCGGGAAGGTACTGATATTGCGAAAGGTCTACCCCCGAGCCGCGAATACGTACGCTCTTCTGTTCGGTGATGGCGCCTAGCTCAGTCAACGCCCGCTGATCATCTGGATTCTGGAACACTGCCCGAAGGTTCCGCTTACCCAGTGCCACGCGATACAGAAACGCAACCAAACTACGCAACAGCGCCGCCTTGCGCCCCTCGGCCATGAAGATGAACCCAAGGCCGGATATGGCGGCCAAGACTCCTTTGACAGGCGAAAGACGAGCGGCAATACCGCCGTAAAGTACAGGCTTGATGGTAACCAGGTGCAGGACATCCGGACGCAGGCGCCAACATAGCTTCCATATCGCCAACAGTGCTTTCAATTCGCCCAACGGGCTCTTGCCGCTGCGTGACAGGGGAAGCGCATGATGGCTGAAACCAAGGGCTACCAAACGCTCTACTGCGCAGCCTTCCTGAGTGGCGACATGAACGAGGAAACCTTCCTTGCGCGCAGACTCGGCAACAGGCAGCCGGTGCGAGAGGAAAAATCCAGCATCATTCACGACGATCAATAAAACTCGGCTCATCAATTCCCCATCACTACCGAACGAAATCCCGCCCCGCTTTTAAGCAGCACACTACACTACATAGCCAAACGCACTGAATGAATTATCACCTTGCTCCACTGCGAACCTTGAGGCACGTGGTCCGGCATAGGACGTGCGGTTCAACGGCCAGTTCAAAATCATCAGGGGACATTCGCCGCGAACCCAAACCATGGCAACCCGGCATTCATGAAATAGCCAAAGGCACCATAGGCAACAACCATGGCGGCAAACACATGTCGCCATGACCTGCTCATATTCAGCCCCGCCAACAACACGATCATCAGGCAACTCTCGAAAATCCGCCCCGAGAAAACCGTCAGGAAGTAGGTTGCCAGATAAAAGATCAAAAACCCGACCGCGAAGGCATTTTCCCTCAAAAACACACGCCCCTGCAGCTTGAACAGAAGCAGTATCAACAGCCAGAACACAAATCCCAATCCGCTGACCTCAAGTCCGGTGCCCGCCATCTCGCCAATTTGCCGAGCCTCAAGCAGGACTCCGATGACACTCAACCCCATCCCCACAAACAAACCACTGGCGGCGTAAACGATCGTCCGTAAAGATGCCCCCAGACGCAGGTAGACGAGCGCGCCAGACAGGCTATAGATAGCCATCACAAAGAAGAACGAGGAGTGGATAAACGGGGTCAAGGCGAACAATGCATACTTCACATAACGCCTGTGGGAGAACCACGCCATTAAAAAGACCGCAATGGCACAGCCCTGGCGCAGATGAATAATGTGGTTTTTTATGACCTGGGGCAGCAAAAGGAAGAGCAGCAACCACAGCACATTCTCCGGGCGCGAGCGCAGCACCCGGAAGGAAACGATAAACGCCGGAATGCCGATAACTATTCTGAGTGCTGACTCACGGTCAAAGAAATCACCCAACACACCGTTGATCAGTAGCCATACCGGCTCATTGGACAAGAAGCTGAGCGCCCCTCGCCCCCAGTTATACGACAACAACAACCATGCGTTGTCGACGTACGCCAGATAATTAAGGCGGTCCTTGAAAATATCCAATGGCAGGGTCGACAGCGCAACGGCGTAGCTGACCGCCGCCAGAAAAATGAACATCCGGTAAACAGAAACACGCCCCATCATGCTCTTCTCCCACAGAGCATCATGACGAAAATATCCTGTCGACAGCGAGCGCCGGCCCCATGTTCGCCTCCACAAAAACCTTGGAGCGTTCCGAGATTGACCGACGTAGCGCCGGGTCTTCCAGCCTCTTAAGCCATTCGGCAACTTCATCTGCCGAAGACGCCGAGCACACCGGATTATCGGCAGGCCACAACCCGGTCGAAACCAATTTGCTGTCGTTGGCAATCAACGGTTTCCCGAGCCACAACGCATAACCACCAATGGCACCAATCCAATTGGGTCCGACTTGGTCAAAACACACATCCGCCGCCCGATACAGGGATAACATTTCCTTCAATGTCATCTCCTTGTGCCAAGTAATCGCAGGTTCCAGACCGTAATCCCGGCACAATTGCCTGGCGCGCTGGACATCCTCCCCCTTTTCAACAAAATGGATGCGGAGGTCTTGATGGGTTCTGTAATATGCGGCCAAACCGGCAATGATAATATCGTTGCCCTTACTGTATTCAGTGTTGCCGTCGGGAAAGCTTTCAAACAAGAAGCGCACGCCGGAAAAAATCGTCAATGGCCCATTATCATCCTTGAAGTATCGTGCCTCATGCCTCAACGGTTCAAATGAGATATCATACCGTGGAACATAGCGCACCCCATCATGAACCAACTGCTCGACAATACGATCTCCGGCAGCATTCAGGCCTCTTGGAAAATACACAACAACATCTGAGCGTGAATAGCCACGATATTGCATGGAAACAAACTTACGAATCAGCAAAGCCGACAACTTGCCAGGCAGATACTTGAACAACGACCGCCCACGCAACCCCTGAGCCAGTTGCGTTGCTCCCGCAGTATTCGCCCAAACATCCAAGTCCGCGCCATGCGACAAGGTGACCAACTTGAAGTGCTTGTCCAGGTAGGGCGCCAACGCCGTAAAAAAACCGTTAAGCACCAGGCAAGCTACCGCCTCACCTGCATGTTTGCGAATTCTTCGAGTATAGAGCCAAGCAAAAAACCTCGGCAGCAACAGCAGCAGCAGTTGCGATGGCAAAGTATGTTCAACAATCCATTCAGGGTAGGGGTAGTCAATATCAGGGTAGTGATTTTCTGGACGAGACAGTTTATCGGCTGGCGAAGCATCCACGAAGTAAACACACGCATGACCCCGTGCCCTCAACTCCATCGCATACATCATAGGCATTGCATTCATCCCCCCAAGGAAGACTACAGCACCCTTTTTTTTCAACGTAATTTCTCTAGGCACGACACGACCGCCCCCGGGACCTATTCATCAAAAACATTTTCACGCCCTACCCCCTTGCCTGTCGATACAGCACACGCACGGAAGACGCAAAACAACTGACCGCTACAATCAATGCCAACACCCCCAGCCCCATGATCTGAAGAAGCGCAATCAACCTGTCGTTGGAGAAGTCGATCATCTGAACAACGCCCCCCAACACCAACGCCGTAGGCACCGTTGCCCGTAGGCAGTCTTTGAACAACCAATGCCACTCAAGCCCTGGTGCGATCCTGCGATGCACGAAAGTTACCCAAAGGAAGAAGAATCCTGCATTGACCAACAGCCACGCCCACCCGGCCCCGACGCCGCCAAACGATGAAGCCGCAAGCACCATGGCAGGGACCAGAACAACAACAGTGATCAAGCTCCCAATGAGGTGATACCGCAGATTCCCTTTTGCGTACTGCAGGTAGTACGGAAAAGCTGCCAACGCCAGGAAACCATTGCCACAGGCATACAGGCTCAGCACAGGAGCCACGGTGTCAGCCAGAAGGGCATCTCCCGTCCAGATTGTGAGCAATGGCCGAGCGCAGTAAGCGAGCACGATGGAGACAGCACCGATGAAGATCGCAGTAAACTGGGTTGCCATGCGGTAGACCCGTATGACCTCATCAGCCTTGCCCTCGGCATGCAACCTCGCCATACGAGGCAAAATCGCGCTGCTCACCGGCCCACTCAGCACCATGATGCCGCTGGCGGCGAGAACCGCCAGCGTAAAATGACCGTAGTCTGCCAGCGACAGAACGCCTGACAGAATCAATTTATCGGACTGCGTAACCAACACCCAAACCGACGAGGTGAAGGCGATACTCAAAGCGAAACCCAACAGTGGACTGACCGTCGAAAAAGACCAACCTATGCGTTCGCGGCTGTCCGCACAGCTCGGAGTGAGTTTTCCAGCCATGGCGAAAAGCCCGAGCAACTCAAGGGCTGCGACCATAAGCTGGTGAATGAAAAACACCATGATGGTGTAGCCGTAGATCTCCATGCTGACAAAAACGGCAATAAACCTCAGCGAGGCGATGACCATGTTGTACAGACTCAACCAGACCAAACGCTCACTGCCGCTAATCACACCGCGATAAAGCCCTCCCATCCAGCGCAATGCAACACAAATCGACATAACCTTGAGCGCTGCGATGACATCATCTTGGCTCAATGTCTCAATCTTCAACCAATGGGTGGAAATCTCTTGCGAGAACAGCAACAACGCACCACCGCCCAAGAGTGCGATTGTCATAAATATCACGCTCAGGGCACGTAGCAGGCGGCGGTAATCAATGGCCGACATGCTGCCCGCCCTGAATCTTGCGGTCTCTCGACCAACTGTTGGCGTAAGCCCCAGGTCGAGCAGGGCGAACCAAGCCTGCAGCATGGTAAAAAAGCCAATCAATCCATAGGCTTCAGCCCCCATACCTTTGATGTAAAGAGGAAGAATGAGGATACCGACCAGCGCGACATAAATCTGGCTGACATAATTGGCTATGACATTTCTTTTTAAAGACACATCATTTACCTGGTGCGTGCATATGCCAATAGTCGTCAGCCAGCATGGACATTTGCAGCATGTCTCGATAAGCCCCTCGCTTGAAGGCTGCCTGTCTCAAAGTGCCTTCCAGCGAAAAGCCGACTTTCCGATACAAATTGATTGCTCGGGCATTATCATCAAGCACGGTCAAGTGCACGCGATTCAGGTTCAGATCCTCGAATGCGTGACGCAGCGCCTCTTGAGTCGCGAATAGACCGACTCCACGCCCTTGATGCGAAACCGAGCCGATCCAAATAGCGAATTCGCAACTTTTCACCAGCCAGTCAATTCCCAGCAGATAAACCGCCCCGACCACTTCGTCATTGGTTTTCTGGCACACAGCCAGCCTCACCGCATGGCTGCGATTAGCCAGATAGCCATTCACCCAGTTGCCGTCGACTTCTTCGCCAACATACCGGAATGGGCCTCCAAGGTGATCGATAACCTGGCGGTCATTGCGCCAGCGATTAATGACCGGCACATCTTGCCTGCCCAGTTCTCGAAGATAAAAATCAGTCACCTTTCAGCCCTTTTTCGATGAGGGTAATCACCCGTTGAACGTCGGCATCCGTGTATCGATGGTCGCAGGGAAGCGGGAGGAGGAGACGACTCAATTTATATTCCCACGACGCAGGAGAGCAGCGACCCTGGCATTCCGCCCAATAACGGGCCACATAAACACTTTCACCCAGCAGGTCAGGCCGTACAGCATCGTTGCGCTCGTTCAGGAATGGGTAACACAGCGGCCCGTTCAAAGTTGAAGGGTCGAAGGCCAGCGCATTATGCTCGGCCAGCCGTGCATGCAAGGTAAGAAAGTTATGATTTCGCTGCTCAATGACCGTCGGAGTGTCCGCACAGGCCAGCAGGTTTCGAGACAATTGAGACATTTCGCTCACATCGAATGCCTCGAGCGACTTCTCCGCAGCCTGGAAATCTGCGTAGCCGGCTTCAGCAGAGGTGGCGAAGCGCTTCAACAGGTGGCTCATGCGCTGATGGGAAGCTTCCTCGTCCGCCGCGGTGCTGCCGACCCTCACGTTCGAAACCAATATTCCACCGTCCGGCACTCCAAAAAACTTTCTTGGAGAGTACAGGGTCGCTAGACAGTCTACGGGGGGAGAATAATAAGCCTGTGCATGATCAAGAACGACTTGCGCCGGATTGAACCGACGCAGCACCTCTGCCTGCTGCCGGTCGCACAGACCAAAGTAATTCACGTAAACCAGCCATTCAGTCGGCGCCAACCTCAGCGCTCGCGAAATCGTGAAGTCTTCATCGATGGCGTAGAAGCCATAGTCGATGCCCATCCTCTGCAGGGGCCCCAACATGGCATCGCAGTTGTAATATGGCAGCCAGACCTTGCTCGGCTTTCCTTGGATAAGCAGCGCATAGAAACAGGCCCGGGCGGATTGAAAGTACTGCGCATCGGGGTAGCGCAAACTTTCCGCTCGCGACATCTCCAAGCCAAAGTATCCACCAATGGCCTTGATCACACCCTGTGCTCCTGAGCAACAAGCGCCGCGCAACTTTCGAATGAGTTGAACATCATCATGTCAACCATCGAAAGCCCCGGTTCGAACGGCTTGTCAAACTGACGGTAAGGTGCAAGTGCTGGGCATGTGAAACGAAGCTCCACGCCCTTCTCGAGAAATGCTCCGGCACTGTAGAGCGCCTTGCCTCCAGGAAGATTGACGTAGGTCCGCGCACCCTCAAGCACGCAAATATCGATTACACGCTCCTGCGCTACAAGCTCGGCGTTACCATAGATCGCTGAACTGTCAACAAAATGTGTGCCATAGCCCATACGCTCTGCACTTTTGACCACACTACGACGCGCGAGCGCTCCAATGTCATCAAAATCGCCATCGAACACTTCACGCAACAAATCGAAGCAGGCGGCAAAATTAGGCGCCTTGGAGTAGGACTGGCGAATACTCTCCAACAATTTACGCTCCCAGGCCGCCTTGGGTTGGAGCTTGACCTGATTGATTTTCAGGTTCGGGCTGGCACCGGACAATGGCACGGTGAAGTAACGCACGTCCCCGGACAGCAGCAGGCGATTACGATTGATCCATCCACCTTTGATAAAGTTGACATCATCGTAGAATACGAACTTGTCCACCTGCCCCACCAGATTGAAATAACCGGCGTAGGGAAACAGGTAGGGTTGCATGATCGCCAACTTCACCGTCATGCCGCCTTGATGATCGAGATAATTTTCTGTACGGCATCATCTTCCAAGGCTGGATAGATAGGCAGGCACAGCACCTTTTCCGAGATTTTGCTGGCCACAGGCAGGTTCTCGCGCTGAGCCGACTTCATGCCGCGATACATGGGAAACTCACTGATCAGCGGATAAAAATAGCGACGCGCAAAAACGTTGCTGCATTTCATCTTTTCATAAAGCTCATCGCGACCCAACGGGTAGTCCGGCTCGATCAGAATCGGGAAGTACGAGTAATTGGAGACCGTCTGCCCCGCGTCGGCGACCACACTGACGCCTGGCACACCCTCCAACCCTTGTCGATATGCCGACGCAATCGATTCGCGCCGGGCAAAGGCTTGTTCCATATGCTGCAACTGAAGCAGGCCGAATGCTGCATTGACCTCACTCATCTTGCCATTGATACCCGGGGCGACCACGGTCACCTCGTCAACGAAACCGAAGTTCTTCAACTGTTCGATACGTTTCTTGGTCTTGGCATCAGGGCAAATGATCGCGCCACCCTCGAAGGTATTGAAGACCTTCGTGGCGTGGAAGCTCAGTACACTCAGGTCGCCATGGCGCAGCACGCTCCCACCTGCATCCTTGACACCAAACGCATGAGCGGCGTCATAGATGATGCGCAGGTTGTAATTATCTGCGATGCGCTGGATCGCTTCTACATCACAGGGGTTGCCATAGCAGTGCACCGGCATGATTGCGGTGGTCTGCGGAGTGATTGCGGCTTCAACCTTCTTCGGATCAAGGTTCAGCGTATTCGGATCGATGTCGACGAAAATAGGCTTGATGCCGTTCCACAACAACGAATGCGCTGTGGCGACGAACGAATAAGGGGTCGTGATGACCTCCCCCGTTACCCGCAAGGCCTGCAGTGCGGTCAGTAGTGCAATGGTGCCGTTATTGAACAGCGCGACATGCTCTACTCCCAGATAGTCGCAAAGCGCCTGCTCCAACTGCTGATGCATCGGCCCACCATTGGTGAGGATCTTATTGTCCCAGATCTTTTCCAGATAAGGGATGAACTCCTCCAGTGGCGGCAAGAACGGTTGAGTGACGTAAATAGGTTTTTCACTCATGGCAGCTCCTCAATCAGTGAGAGCAAATATTGCCCGTAGCTGTTCTTGCTCAGGGACTCACCAATACGGCGCAGATCCTGTTTTCCCAGCCAACCATTGTTGAACGCGATCTCCTCCAGACAGGCAACCTTGTAGCCCTGGCGCTTCTCGATGGTCTCGACGAAATGGCCAGCCTCCAGAAGACTCTCATGGGTACCCGTATCAAGCCAGGCGAATCCACGACCGAGCAACTCCACACTCAGATCGCCACGTTCCAGGTAAGCCTGGTTGATACTGGTGATCTCGAGCTCACCGCGAGCAGAAGGCTTCACCTTCTTGGCCATATCAATGACATCATTGTCGTAGAAATACAGGCCGGTCACGGCGTAATGGGATTTAGGCTTCGCCGGCTTTTCCTCGATCGAAACGACACGCTTCTGCGCATCGAACTCGACGACCCCAAAACGCTCTGGATCACGGACCTGATAACCGAATACCGTCGCACCAGACGGGCGCTTGGCGGCCTCTCGCAGCATCAGGGTAAAGCCCTGGCCGTAGAAAATATTATCGCCCAGGACCAGACAGACCGAATCATCCCCAATGAACTGTTCACCGATGATGAAGGCTTGAGCTAGGCCATCAGGGCTGGGTTGCTCTGCATAACTCAAGCGAATTCCAAACTCGCTACCATCGCCCAACAAACGCTTGTAGCCGCCCAGGTCCTCTGGCGTGCTGATCAGCAGGATGTCGCGTATCCCCGCCAGCATCAGTACGGATAGCGGGTAATAGATCATTGGCTTGTCATAGATCGGCAGCAGTTGCTTGGACACCCCTTTGGTGATCGGATACAGGCGTGTTCCAGAGCCGCCAGCCAGTACGATTCCCTTCATGCTTTCGATACTCCATGGATGGAGACGCCAAGGCGCTCTCGCTGATAACTACCGTCCTGAACCCGCCGGCACCAAGCTAGGTTATCCAGATACCACTGCACGGTTTTGCGGATACCGGTTTCGAAAGTTTCTTCCGGGGTCCATCCTAGCGCGCCCTGAATCTTGCTGGCATCGATGGCATAACGAAGATCATGCCCTGGGCGGTCCTGCACGTGGGTGATCAACGCCCGGTAGCTGTCCAGATGAGCCACGGCCGGATTCTGTGCAACCGGACGCAGCTCATCCAGCAGTGCACACAGAGCATGCACCACGTCTATGTTCCGACGCTCGTTGTGTCCACCGATGTTATAGGTCTCACCGATCTGGCCAGCGGTCACGACACGGTACAGGGCACGTGCGTGATCCTCCACGTACAACCAGTCACGCACTTGGTCACCTTTGCCATAGACAGGCAGCGGCTTACCATCGAGCGCATTGAGAATGACCAGCGGAATGAGCTTCTCAGGGAAATGATACGGCCCGTAGTTATTGGAGCAGTTGGTGATCAGAACCGGCAACCCGTAAGTTCGCATCCATGCACGAACCAGATGATCTGAACTCGCCTTGCTCGCCGAGTACGGAGAACTTGGCGCATAGGGCGTCTGCTCCGTGAACAGATCCTCAGGCCCTTCAAGATCGCCATAGACTTCATCCGTGGAGATGTGATGGAAACGGAACGTGCTGCGGCATCCCTCATCAAGGCCCTGCCAGTAAATCCGAGCAGCCTCGAGCAGGTTGTAGGTACCAACGATGTTGGTTTCGATGAAAGCAGCCGGGCCATCGATCGACCGATCGACATGGGATTCCGCCGCGAGGTGCATCACAGCATCCGGCTGATGCTCTCGGAATACACGGTCCAGCGCTGCTCGGTCGCAGATGTCCACCTTTTCGAAGCAATAACGCTCGCTCTGGGCAACATCGGTCAGAGATTCGAGATTACCGGCGTAGGTCAGCTTGTCGAGATTGACCACACTGTCGGAAGTACTGGTGAGGATATGCCGGATCACGGCCGACCCGATAAACCCTGCACCACCGGTGACGAGAATTTTCATGCGTTGGGATTCACTCTAATTCGATCTGTCAGAGCCTGAGACGGCTCGATTCAAGCAAGGGGCCCTGCCCGGCAAGGCCCCATGACCTGAGTCTATTTCAGGAACTGGATGTACCACGGCATCGCTTGGGCAATACCATTGTCGATGTCGAACGCAGGCTCATAGCCTAGCAAGCGGCGAGCCTTGCCAATGTCCGCCTGTGAGTGGCGCACGTCACCAGCGCGGAAGTCTCGATAGACAGGATCCGCGCCATACTGCACACCGTTATCATTGAGCGTCTTGCGCAGGGCTGAGAACAGTTGGTTCAGATCAGTCCGACCACTAACGGCGACGTTGTAGACCTGATTGCGCGCCTCCTCGTTCGTGGTAGTCGCTGCGAGCAGATTGGCCTGCACGGTATTTTCGATGTAGCAGAAGTCACGGCTGGTCTCACCGTCGCCATTGATGAAGACCGACTCGCCATTAATCATCGCAGCCGTCCATTTCGGAATAACGGCTGCGTAAGCGCCATCGGGATCCTGACGCTTCCCGAAAACATTGAAGTAACGCAAACCGATGGTCTTGAAGCCGTAAGTACGCGCGAACACATCCGCATAGAGCTCGTTCACATACTTGGTGACAGCATACGGCGAAAGCGGTTTGCCGATGGTGTCTTCCACCTTTGGCAGGCCAGGATGGTCGCCATAGGTCGAGCTGCTGGCCGCATAGGTGAAGCTCTTGACTGCGGCATCACGGGCTGCAACCAGCATGTTGAGAAATCCGTCGATATTGGTACCGTTGGTCGTGATCGGATCGTTGATCGAACGAGGCACCGAGCCCAGTGCCGCTTGGTGCAAGACGTAGTCCACACCCTTACACGCACTGTGGCAGTCTTCCAGCTTGCGGATGTCGCCCTCGATGAAAGTGAACGCTGACCATTGCCCCTGCGTCACTTGCCCCTTCACCTCGTCGAGGTTGCGTTGATGCCCAGTGGCGAAATTATCGAGACCGATAACCCGCTGATCGAGTTTGAGCAGCGTTTCCAGAAGATTGGAGCCAATGAATCCAGCTACGCCGGTGATCAGCCAGGTCCTCGGAGCATGAGGCAGCGCTGCGACAAGGTCTTGGTAAGCAGTCATCACGTTTTTCACCACAAAAGGAAGTACAAGAGGCGCATGCACCTCCAAGGAATTACAGGCGCAGGTCAGTCGCCGCAGCAGGAAGCAGGTACTTGAGGTCGTAAAGCACATGTTCGGGCTTGCCGAGTGCACGAATACGCTCCACGCCCAGATCCTTGAACTGCTGATGTGCAACGGCCAGGATCACAGCGTCGTAGCCACCAGCTTCCGGCGTCTGAACAGGGGTAATGCCGTATTCGTGCTGAGCCTCCTCAACACTCACCCATGGATCATGAACATCGACCAGAATGTTGTAGTCCTGGAGCTCCTTCACAATATCCACAACTTTGGTGTTACGAAGGTCTGGGCAGTTTTCCTTGAACGTCAGCCCCATGATCAGCACGCGCGCGCCATCGACATGGATACGACGCTTGACCATCGACTTGACCAACTGGGACACGACATACGCCCCCATGCTGTCGTTGAGACGGCGACCAGCGAGGATGATCTCGGGGTGATAGCCGATGCTCTGTGCCTTATGGGTGAGGTAGTAAGGGTCGACACCAATGCAGTGCCCACCGACCAGCCCTGGACGGAACGGCAGGAAGTTCCATTTGGTGCCAGCAGCCTGCAACACTGCTTCGGTATCGATACCCATCTTGTTGAAGATGAGGGCGAGTTCGTTGATCAAGGCGATATTGAGATCACGCTGAGTGTTCTCGATCACCTTCGCGGCCTCGGCGACCTTGATGCTGCTGGCCATATGGGTGCCAGCAACGATGACTTCACGGTACAGAGCATCGACCAATTCGGCCACTTCAGGTGTCGAGCCCGAAGTTACCTTCTTGATGGTAGTGACACGATGTTCCTTGTCCCCCGGATTGATACGCTCCGGGCTGTAGCCCGCAAAGAAGTCCTGATTGAACACCAGGCCAGATACCCTCTCCAGCACAGGAACGCAATCTTCCTCGGTGGCACCGGGGTAGACGGTCGACTCGTAGATCACGATATCGCCTTTCTTCAATACCTTGCCGATGGTCTCGGAAGCCTTCACCAGGGGTGTGAGATCTGGTTGCTTGTATTCATCAATGGGGGTAGGCACTGTAACGATGAAGATATTGCACGAGCGCAAATCATTCAGGTCAGCGCTGTAGCACAACCCTTTCGCCTGGGCTAGCTCTTCGTCACTGACTTCCAAGGTGGTATCGTGCCCAGCGTTGAGGGCATCAATCCGCCCCTGATTGATATCGAAGCCCACGACATTGCGCTGCTTGCCGAATTCCACAGCAAGCGGCAGACCAACATATCCAAGGCCAATCACTGCAAGCTTGGAGCCATTCGATGAGAACATGTGATATCCCAAAATGTGACTAAATTGAACTTCGGGGAGTAGTCGCCCTTTGCTAACACGCCCAGTCAGGAGAAAGCCACTCGGCGGATCTACCTGTTCGAAAATCGATCGGCGATATTAGGGGGCCTGCCTGGGAGAAACCTTGGACAGTTGGACCTGCAAATGCCCGAAGCAATGGCAATTGGCCTACTCCTAATCCCCGGAAATATCCCTGGCCACAGTCTACCTCAGGTACATCAGGTTCCCTAGCAAAGGGCCGACCAGAGCAGGCAGATCACTCAGCGGCGAGGTAGCGCGCCCAAGGACCAAAGGCGCTACTCCAAACTTACTAAGACAGGCGGGAGAGGACTTTTGACAGGGTAGTGAACCGCTCTCCAAACATCTGCCGCTTACCTTGCGACGCCGTTATCACCCCACCTCTTGTTGTATCAATCGACGTCTTGCACTGATCAGATAACGCACAAAGGCCATGAAGAAGCCCAGCAGCGCGCCGACGATAGCGCCGATCAAAACGATCAGGGTCTTCTTGGGCTTGATCGGCGCGTCTGGCGATTCAACGACACCATCTTGGCGGTACACCTGAACGACATCGGAGTCGACCTGCAACGCGCGATAGAAGTTAATGGTTTCCTGACGTTCACGCAGGTCGGGAATGAATGGATCGTCACTCTTGCGGCTGCGCAGGTTGTCGATTTCCGCCTCGAGCGCTTTCGCACCGCGCATATAGGTCAACGGCCCATCCATGCCCGCGGAAATTTCCCCTGAGAGGCTATTGGAAATGATCGGCGGCTTCTCCAGACCAATCGATCGAGCAACACGCAGCGCTTCCGTGAGCTGAACAATCTGGTCCTCGCGCTGGCGACGGGCACTTTCCCGGGCAGCATTGTTCTGCTGGTCAAGGTTATCTGCCAGCACGACAAAATCTGCACGAGTGTTCGCAATTATTTCCTGCTTGGCATAGTTGCCTGCCAGCTCGGCATATTCGCTGACCCACCGCGCCGCGCGCACCGGATCCTCTTGCGCAGACCTGAGGAAAACTCGATCCGGGGCTTCTCGATTGGCAACCCCCAGCTCCAACATACTATTGAAGCGAGCGTAGAGCGCATCCTGGGACCCTTGCCGCTCAGCGGCAGTCAAAGTACTGAGATAGACGCTGCGGAAGAACTCCCGGCGTAGAGAATCCGACTGAAGATTGGCGAGGTACACGCCATATACATCCTTTACCGAAAAAACGGACAGCCCCGTCTTTCCGCCTCGCCCGTAATTCAACTGGGCAATGTCATTTTGCGTAGGCGGCTGAACGAAAATCTTCGCCTCATACACAGGCTTCGCGGTCATCGCGTAGATCGCAGCCACCGCTGTACAGGCGAGCACTGCGACAACAATCAGAAACTTCTGCTTCCAAATCGCCTCAACCAGCTCGAAAAGATCGATCTCGCCATCCTCACCGGGACGTTCACGGTTACTGCCCATTTATTCCTTTTATCCTTCGGTCCGCCAAAAATTTGCCGGGCGGCTAATCCCAGCCAAACGAGGGCTTCAACCCTTTGCCAAGTGTACATCAATTAGCCAGCACTGGTACGGCGAGACCAGCCCTGTGGAGACCATCCGCCACTTGGTAAGTTCCGCAAATAGCGACTCGTCCGTATTCAAGGCAACTGCATGGTCCATGCAGGAAGATCCAACGGCAAATCCAGCACCACCTCTTCCAGCCCCCCAAAAAATCACCCAAGACTCAGGCAGGGGCGGCAGACCGGCGCGTCTAAAACACCGGATTATTTAACACCCCCACACCCTCGCCCAGCAGATCAATCCGAAACGGATATTGGAAAGCTCAACGCAAACACGCAGAGCACACAACATTAGTGAATACATCCGCATATTGAGAATACTACTTATTCTCTTCAAGCCACGCTTGGAACATCAAGATATCCCAGAGATGGTAGGCCCAATTGCGCACACCACTCTGATGCTCCAACCATTTGCGACGAATTGGTTCCGGCCGAAGATAACCCTCCTCGCGCAAGCGGGACTCATCCAGAAGCGCCTCAGCCCAATCACGCAGCGGCCCCCTCAGCCAGGAGTCGAGAGGAATGCCGAAGCCCATCTTAGGCCTATCGATCAGCGCCTGCGGAACATGACGATACAACACCTGACGCAGGATCCATTTGCCGACACCATCTCGCTGCTTGAGCGACTGAGGCAATTGCCACGCAAACTCCACCACCCGATGATCCAGCATCGGCACACGAGACTCTAGCGTCACAGCCATTGCTGCCCGATCGACCTTAGTCAAAATGTCGTCCGGCAAATAGGTCAGCATATCAAGCACCATCATTCGCTCGACGGGCTCCAACCCCTCCAGATCAGGCATTAATCCAGTCAGCAGCGTCTGCGGCTCAACACCTCCGATCACCACCTGCGCCGGATCAGCCCAATGGGAAACCAGACCATGGTAAAGCTCGTCCACTGATGCGGACGGAAGCACACCAGCACCTTTATGCAGTTTATCGCCGATACGCCCCCACATGCGCGGCAACCAACCCAGCAATGCATTCCAAGCTGCCGGGGACAGCGAGGTGATCGAGCTCGCTAGAATCTTGCGCAATGGCAAAGGCAAGCGCTCCAATTTGCTCCACATGCTGGCCGTCATGCCGTAGCGCGTGTAGCCACTGAACAGCTCGTCACCAGCATCGCCTGATAGCGAAACAGTGACATGCTGGCGAGCCAGTTGGGAGACAAGATAGGTCGGGATTTGCGACGAATCGGAGAAGGGCTCGTCATAAATGCGTGGCAACGAAGGGATTACCGCCATGGCCTGCTCAGGCGATATATAGAGCTCGGTATGATCCGTGCCGAGATGTCTGGCAACCGCCTTTGCATGCTCAGCCTCGTTATAGCCCTTCTCGTGAAACCCGATGGTGAATGTCTTGACCGGTCTACTCGACTGGGCCTGCATCAGAGCAACGATGGTCGAAGAATCGATACCACCCGAAAGGAAAGCCCCCAGCGGTACATCAGCCATCATCTGCTGCGAAACGGCAGATTTGAGCAGAGACTCAAGCTGATCAATCGCCTGCTCGGGATTGCACACCTGATGCCGGCCAGCACTACCCTCAAGTACCTTTTCCAGCGCTGACCAGTATCGAGTGATTACAGGTTCTGACTGCCCCATGCCTAAGGTCAACATGCAGCCAGGCTCAAGCTTCCGAATGCCTTCGTAGATCGAGCGCGGCGCAGGCACATAGTTATGACGCAGGTAGAGTGCCAATGCGTGTCGATCTATCGACGCGTGGAACATCGGATGAGCGCGCAACGCCTTGAGCTCCGAGCCGAACAGAAAAACAGCTCCCGCCCCCTGCCCTTGCCAACCATAATAAAGCGGCTTTTCACCCATCCTGTCACGAGCCAACACCAGCGTACAGGACTGAACATCCCACACAGCAATGGCAAACATCCCAATACTCTGCTGCAAAGTACGCTCGATACCCCAGGCGTCAAACCCCGCCAATAATACCTCGGTATCGGAATGGCCACGCCAGTTCGGTGCACGTCCTTCTTTTTCTAGCTGCGCACGCAATGCCGAGTGATTGTAGATCTCGCCATTGAATACAATCACATAGCGACCGGTTATCGATGGCATGGGCTGATGCCCGGCAGGCGACAAATCGACAATCGCCAAACGTCTGTGCGCCAAACCAATACCGGCCTGCGCATCAACCCAGATACCATGATCATCAGGGCCACGGTGCACAATGGCATCTGCCATGCGTTTGCACTCATCCGACAGCGACAACTCTGCCGACTGCCCTGTCACTTTCCACTGCCCTGCTATTCCGCACATGAGATTTATCGCGTCAGTAGTTGGAGAATTTAAACGGTCCGCCGATCGCAATCGCGATACAGATCCTCATAAGCCTGCAGGCACGCCTCCATGGAAAAGACCGACTCCACTCGGCTACGACCGAGAAGCCCCTTCTCCTTGCGCATCGGATCGAGCGCGACTGCAAGCAAGGCCTGCCCCAGCTCGTCCGGCGCCTGAGGCGCGACCACAAGCCCAGTCTCCCCATCAAGCACAACCTCGGCATTACCACCGACACGCGTCACAACCATGGGGAGCGCAGCTGCCATACCTTCAAGTATCGCGTTGGAAAAACCTTCCTCGTGAGAGCAGAGGATACCGATATCAGCCGCACAAAGCAGATCAGGCACATCCTGACGAGACCCCAGAAAAAGCAGATTACTCGCAACCCCCGCCGCCTCCGCCTGTGCTCGCAGGGCATCACCAATGCCATCGTCGCGCCCTATACACAGGCAGACCCAAGGCCCCGGCATTTGCGCCCGGACAAGGCTGAAAGCCTGGATCAGATCAGCGTGCCCCTTGTAGGGCAACAAGTTGGCCACGATGGCGAATACCAGAGTATCACCCGACACACCTAGCCCAGCGCGCACATACTCACGTGACCGGACATCATTGAATCGATCAACATTGACGCCGTTGTAGATAAGCCTCAGACGCTCCCGTTCGACTCCCTCACCAAGCAAATCATTCACCACTGCCTGGGAGTTGCCACTTATAAATGTCATTCTGCTGTGCAGCCAATGCTCCATTGCACGCGATGAGGCGTGCTTGGCCTGATACAAATTAAGACTGCGTCGGCTCATGATGCGCCGCATCCTGGGCCCGAAGAGCGATACCAAGCCGCCCACAAGGTAGGCCGCAGGTAGAAAGAAGTGCACGATGCGCGGACGCAAGCGCCAGTACAACCGCAACAATGCAAAAGCAGAAAAAAACAACCCGAAACCTGCGATCAAACGCCTGTCGCGCAGAAATCGCGCAAGCCAGCCAGGTAAATGCGCACCATGAACAGGGACCCCAGCCTCAACGAAAGCCGAGGTCAGAGGCCCACCAGGCAAAATCACAAATATCTCTGGCTCGAAACCTCTTCTATGCAAAGCGCTCGAAACGCGCAGCAGGTGCTGCTCGGCGCCACCAAGGCCCATAGAAACTATGACGTAGAGCAGCTTCATAACAAATCCTGCGATGCTTTCCTTGTATGGGCATTGATGCCCTTTTCCTGCCGCGAGCCGTCGACAGCTCATGCCAACTATCACCAGAGTGCCCAGGTATCATTCGACAGATAAAGTTGCCAGGCTTGGCGCCGCTAGCGTGAAGATGGCCACCGCCCGCAACGCAACACGCCGCGAAGCTCGAAGAGGCTCATAGAAACGATCAACCACTTACACTCAGTCCGACATCGGCATCACACCGCGCTGAATGTAGCTGATTTTTTGCTAACTGTATGATTCAACGATCAATTCAGCAAGCGCCGAGACAATGCTGCAGGCCCGGGGCAGGAGCCCAGGCCGATTGGATGACACCGCCACCAGCCGTCAGGCTGCTGAAGAGCGGAGGCGACGTCGATTACGCAATAAACCATATAACCCCAGCAAGGGCCCCACAACCAAGCCAGCAACCAGTGCGAACAGCACTATCACGGATATTGGCATTGCGGGCGCAGCCCAGCCAAAGACCACCAGAGAGACCGACTGCTGATTTTCCAGAACGAAAAACAGCACTACAGCCGCCAGCAGCAGGGTAAACAACGCAGCAAGGACGCGCTTGAAATTACGCATTGGACTGATCCTCAATTATTCAGAGGTCCTGCTCTTCTTCATTGACCCGATCCCGCAACTCCTTCCCCGGTTTGAAATGCGGCACATACTTCCCTTCAAGACTAACCGACTGCCCGGTCTTGGGATTACGCCCAACCCGAGGCGCACGATAATGCAGGGAAAAACTGCCAAAGCCACGGATCTCGATGCGATCTCCGGTCGCCAGGCATTGGGACATCTGTTCAAGCATGGTCTTGATGGCCAACTCTACATCCTTGGATGAGAGCAACCCCTGATGGGTGACAATACGTTCGATCAGCTCCGACTTCGTCATATTTTTCCCTTCGTTATCAAGCAGCTAGATCATTGCTTAACCAGTTTGTAGCACGCTTGGATGGATTTGAACAGGGTGGATCTTGACTTGATAAAAAAATTCAAGATCTGCACATGACACTAACCCTAGGCCAACACCGACAGGAACGCCGCAGCGGCAAGGCTCTGGGGAAGGGAGAGAAATCAAAGGCATAAAAAA
>NZ_JABWRO010000260.1:0-214 GCF_014268985.1 Pseudomonas sp. RW10S2
GGTCACCATCGCGGCAGGTCAGACTCAGGTTGAGTACAAGGCGCCGGCACAAGGTGATGACGTCTTCAAAGATTCCGGTTCGCTCACCGTTGGCATCAGCGATGCAACCGTCCCAGGCAAGACCTTCGAGAATCTGGAGCTGGGTGGCTCCGCCACTGTTCAGATCACTGACACCGAAAGTGAGGTTGTCGCCACCCTGACTGCAGACAAAACC
>NZ_JABWRO010000261.1:0-208 GCF_014268985.1 Pseudomonas sp. RW10S2
TCTACAAGCGCGATCCCTCATTGCTTAGCCAGGATGAGAAGGTCGAGCTCGCGGCATACCTGCAGGTTTATGCCTTTGAGAGACTGGATGCCGTCAGGAAACTGGATGCCCAAAATGGCTTGGGTCTCAGCCATAGCCTGGCAACCGTCCAGGCAAGTGTCGCCGGTTTGCTCAGTGGTGAGCAGACCTTGGGCTATGGCTATCCCTA
>NZ_JABWRO010000262.1:0-207 GCF_014268985.1 Pseudomonas sp. RW10S2
CGCGAGCGCCTGGCCTACATGATCGAGGACAGCGGCATCGAACTGCTGCTGACCCAGTCGCACCTGCGCGAGCAGTTGCCGTTGCCGCAGGGCCTGGAGTGCCTGCTGCTCGACCAGCCACTGAGCGGCTATGCCGAGCAGGCGCCGATCATCGAGGTCACTGGCGAGAACCTGGCCTACGTGATCTACACCTCCGGCTCCACCGGC
>NZ_JABWRO010000263.1:0-202 GCF_014268985.1 Pseudomonas sp. RW10S2
GGGCATGTCCGTGCACAGCCTTTACGCCTGGATCAAGGTCTACAGCAAGCCCCAAGAGCAGCGTCAGCAAGACAATGATCAGCAGGCTGAACTGCGCAAGCTGCGCGCTGAACTCAAGCGGGTGACAGAAGAGCGAGACATATTAAAGAAGGCCGCCGCGTACTTTGCCAAGGAGTGCGGCTGAAGTACGCCTTCATCAACA
>NZ_JABWRO010000027.1:0-48933 GCF_014268985.1 Pseudomonas sp. RW10S2
TTTTTGTCGCCCATGAAAACCCCCGGCCTGGGCCGGGGTTCGTCATCACTCGTCGAGGAAGGAGCGAAGATGCTCGCTTCGCGTCGGGTGGCGCAGCTTGCGCAACGCCTTGGCTTCAATCTGACGGATCCGCTCGCGGGTCACGTCGAACTGTTTGCCGACTTCTTCAAGTGTGTGGTCGGTGTTCATGTCGATACCGAAACGCATGCGCAGCACCTTGGCTTCGCGTGCGGTCAGGCCCGAGAGCACGTCGCGAGTGGCTTCCTTGAGGCTTTCGACCGTGGCCACGTCGATCGGGGACTGCATGGTGGAGTCCTCGATGAAGTCGCCCAGATGCGAATCTTCGTCGTCGCCGATCGGGGTTTCCATGGAGATCGGCTCTTTGGCGATCTTCAATACCTTGCGGATCTTGTCCTCAGGCATTTCCATGCGCTCACCCAGCTCTTCCGGGGTCGGTTCGCGACCCATTTCCTGCAGCATCTGCCGGGAAATACGGTTGAGCTTGTTGATCGTCTCGATCATGTGCACCGGAATCCGGATGGTGCGCGCCTGGTCGGCGATCGAACGGGTGATCGCCTGGCGGATCCACCAGGTGGCGTAGGTCGAGAACTTGTAGCCACGACGGTATTCGAACTTGTCCACCGCCTTCATCAGGCCGATGTTGCCTTCCTGGATCAGGTCGAGGAACTGCAGGCCGCGGTTGGTGTACTTCTTGGCGATGGAGATCACCAGACGCAGGTTCGCCTCGACCATTTCTTTCTTGGCGCGACGGGCTTTCGCCTCGCCGATCGACATGCGACGGTTGATCTCTTTGATTTCCGCGACGGTCAGGCCGGTCTCGGTCTCAAGGTCGATCAGCTTCTGCTGGCAGGCGACGATCGCGGCGTCCTTCTCACCCAGGGCGGCGGCCCACTTGGTGCTGCGCTTGGCGAGGTCACCGCTCCAGGTCTGGTCGGTCTCGTTGCTCGGGAACAGGCGCAGGAAGTCGGCACGCGGCATGCGGGCATCACGCACGCACAGTTGCATGATCGCGCGCTCCTGCTGACGCAGGCGGTCAAGGGCACCGCGGACACGCTCGACGAGCACGTCGAACTGCTTGGGCACCAGCTTGATCGGCATGAACAGATCGGCCAGGGCCTGGAGCGCCGCAACGCTTTCCTTGCCACTGCGACCATGCTTCTTCAAGACCTTGTTGGTGGCCTGGAGCTGATCGGAGACGGCGCCGAAACGCTGACGGGCAACTTCTGGATCGGGGCCGCTTTCGCCCTCTTCCTCGCTGTCGTCGCTGTTTTCGTCGCCTTCTTCTTCGTCCTCCGACTCTTCCTTCGCCGCTGCAGTCTTGGCGCCTGGGATCGGTACTTCTTCGGTAGGCGCGGCGATATTGTCGTCAGGGTCGATGTAGCCGCTGAGAACGTCCGACAGACGGCCGCCTTCGGTCGTTACACGGTCGTACTCGCCGAGAATGTGATCGACGGTGCCCGGGAAGTGGGCGATGGCGCCCATGACTTCGCGGATACCTTCCTCGATGCGCTTGGCGATTTCGATCTCGCCTTCGCGGGTCAGGAGCTCGACGGTACCCATTTCACGCATGTACATGCGTACCGGGTCGGTCGTGCGGCCGATATCGGTTTCAACGGCCGCCAACGCTGCGGCGGCTTCTTCGGCTGCGGCTTCGTCGGTGTCGGCTTCCGCCAACAACAGGGCATCCGCATCCGGAGCACTCTCGAATACGTTGATCCCCATGTCGTTGATCATGCGGATGATGTCTTCCACCTGTTCCGGATCTGAAATATCCTCAGGCAGGTGGTCGTTGACCTCCGCGTAAGTCAGGTAGCCCTGCTCACGACCGCGGGTGATCAACTCTTTGATACGAGATTGCTGTTGCGCTTTTCCGGACATAACACCCTATCCACTGAAGGTCTTGGCGGGCAAAAAACAAGCCGAGGATTATACCCGAGCATGGACCTCACGCGCCAGATGAGGTCGGGGTTTGTGCGGGAACATTCCTGCTGAGCAGGGCGAGCAACTGGGATTTTTCCTCGGTGCTCAACTCACTTTGACGTGCTTTCCTGAGCAGATGTTCCAAGCTTCGCTCGCGCTGGCGGGCTGACAAGCTAGTTATGGTGTCGAAAAACTGTTGTTCAAGGTTATCGGCATCGATCAGCCATTCCTTCTCTGCCAGCGCCCGCAACAGACGCCCCTGTTCGGTGCCGTGCCAGCGTGCGATCAGCTGCATGGAGCTTAGCCCAGGATTCTTCTGCACGGCTTCGATCAGGGCCACCAGCAACTGGCTGTAAAGATGTTCTTCGTCGGCGAAATGGCTCGCGTCCTCGACCTTTCCGGCCAGCAGCGGATGGTGCAGCAATGTGCGCAAGGCCGCGAGCGCCGGGGGTTCGACCGGTGCCGGTGTGCGTGGAGGCGCTTCGTCGCGCTGCCAGCCCTTGCCGCCCTTGCGGTTCTTGTCCCAAGGCTTGCCATTGCCATCCCAGGGCTTCTTGCCACCCCCCTTGTTGGGTGTCCAGGGGCGCTGCTCCTGCTGGGTGGGGGCGTAGTCGTAATGCTGTTCACTGAAGTCCGGCGTGTAGCTGGCCATGGCATCGTAGTCATAGCCTGGATCATAGTCCGGTACGCTGGGTGCGGGCGTATTCTGCGCCAACTGCTCCATTTGTTGGACATCAAGACCAGTAATTTCCTTCAAGCGATTGCGCATTAACTGACGCAGATTGGCGCCCGGAATCTTTTCGATCAACGGTGCAGCCAGGGTCGCCATGTGGGCCTTGCCTTCCAGCGAGCGTGGGTCGGCTTCGCTGGCCAGTTGCTCGAAGAAATAGTCGGCGAGCGGCTGGGCGTGCTGATGGATGCGGGCCTGGAAGGCGTCGGTGCCTTCGGCGCGGACCAGCGTATCCGGATCTTCCCCTTCGGGCAGGAACAGGAAGCGCGCACGCCTGCCATCCTGCAGGTTCGCCAGGGTGGCCTCCAGTGCGCGCCAGGCCGCCTTGCGCCCGGCCTGGTCGCCGTCGAAGCAGAACAGCACGTTGGGCACCACGCGGAACAGGCGTTTGAGGTGCTCTTCGCTGGTCGCGGTGCCAAGGGTGGCCACGGCGTTGCGCAGGCCTTGCTGGGCGAGGGCGATCACATCCATGTAGCCCTCGACCACGATGATTTCGTCGAGGTTGCGGTTGTGCTTGCGTGCCTCGAACAGCCCGTACAGTTCCTGGCCCTTGTGGAACACCGGGGTTTCCGGGGAGTTCAGGTACTTGGGCTTGTCATCGCCCAGCACGCGCCCGCCGAAGGCGATCACCCGGCCTCGACTGTCGCGGATCGGGAACATGACCCGATCGCGGAAGCGATCGTAGCGCTTGCCGGTCTCGGCGTTCTCGATCAGCAGGCCGGCGTCGATCATCACCTTCTGTTGCAGGGTGTCGGCGCCAAGGTGCTTGAACAGGTTGTCCCAGCCCGGCGGGGCGAAACCCAGGCCGAAATCACGGGCAATTTCGCCAGACAGGCCGCGGCCCTTCAGGTACTCGACCGCTGCCTTGCGTGTCGGATGGTTGCGCAGCGCCTGGCGATAGAACTCTGCAGCCGCTTCGAGCAGCGGGTACAGCGGCGAATCAGTGGGCTGGCGCGGCTTTTGTCCGCGTCGTCCCTCTTCGCGCGGCACTTCCATGCCTGCGGCGCGGGCCAGTTCCTCGACCGCCTGGGGGAAGTCCAGGTTGTCGTGGTCCATGATGAAGCCCAGGGCGTTGCCCCCGGCGCCACAGCCGAAGCAGTAGTAGAACTGCTTGTCGGGGCTGACGGTGAAGGACGGCGTCTTTTCCTTGTGGAACGGGCAGCAGGCCGAGTGGTTCTTGCCGGTCTTCTTCAGTTGGATGCGCGAACTCACCACGTCGACAATGTCGGTGCGGTTGAGGAGGTCGTCGATGAAACTCTGGGGAATCAGCCCGGCCATGGCAGTCTCGTTATCTGGCTACTGGCAAGTCTAATCGCTGGAGAGAGCAACAAGGGAGATGCGTGTCTGCGTTTCACCTGCCGCATCGGGCATTCTGGTGAGGCGTGTGAATTCTGCCCATGGGCGTTTGCCGGGGCGCCCAAGGCACATGACCGAGGGAGTGAAGCGACAACTGCCATTAGCCCGGCACTAGGCCGGGCTGGGCAGAAGCTTTGCGTAGAACGTCTGTATTAGTACAGACGAACGGCGCGGCGCTGTTCGCGCTGAACTTTCTTGGCGTGACGCTTAACAGCGGCAGCAGCTTTGCGCTTACGCTCGGCGGTCGGCTTCTCGTAAAACTCGCGGCTACGAACTTCAGCCAGTACACCGGCTTTTTCGCAGGAGCGCTTGAAACGACGCAGAGCTACGTCGAAGGGTTCGTTCTCTTTAACTTTGACGGCTGGCATCCAGGGCTACCTTAATTCATTACCGGGGTAGACGTGCTCCTGGCAAAACAAAGGTGTGCTGGAGAACGTCGGTTTTCAAGGGTTGCGGATGTTAACCCTTAGCGTGGCGGAATGCAAAGCCTCTGATCGAAAACCGCTGGTCGGCACTCTGCACGGGGACTAGAATGCGCGGCTTCGAATTCAGCCTCCACAAGGCACGGACCCATGCTAGTACTGGGATTGGAAACATCCTGCGACGAAACTGGCGTCGCATTATACGACAGTGAGCGCGGCCTGCTGGCCGATGCGCTGTTCAGCCAGATCGACCTGCACCGCGTCTACGGCGGCGTGGTGCCCGAGCTCGCCTCGCGCGATCACGTCAAGCGCATGCTGCCGTTGATTCGCGAAGTGCTGGATGAAGCCGGCTGCATCGCCGCCGACATCGACGCCATTGCCTACACCGCAGGCCCCGGCCTGGTCGGTGCGCTGCTGGTTGGCGCCTCCTGTGCACAGGCGCTGGCGTTCGCCTGGGACATTCCGGCAATTGGCGTTCACCATATGGAAGGCCACCTGCTGGCGCCGATGCTCGAAGAGCAGCCGCCGCAGTTCCCGTTCGTCGCCTTGCTGGTATCCGGTGGTCACACGCAGTTGGTGCAGGTCGATGGCATCGGCCAGTACGCGCTTCTGGGTGAAAGCCTGGATGACGCGGCAGGCGAGGCCTTCGACAAGACGGCCAAGCTGATCGGTCTGAATTATCCCGGCGGCCCCGAGATCGCTCGCCTGGCCGAGCAAGGTACGCCCGGACGCTTCGTATTCCCGCGGCCGATGACCGATCGCCCGGGGCTTGAGTTCAGCTTCAGTGGCCTCAAGACCTTCGCCCTGAACACCTGGCAGCAGTGCCGCAATGCCGGTGACGACAGCGAGCAAACCCGTTGCGACCTGTCGCTGGCATTCCAGCAGGCGGTGGTGGAGACTCTGACCATCAAGTGCAAGCGTGCCCTCAAGCAGACTGGCCTCAAGCGCCTGGTCATCGCCGGTGGCGTGAGCGCCAACAAGGCGCTGCGGGCATCGCTCGAGGACATGCTCGCGAGCATCAAGGGCAATGTGTATTACGCGCGTCCGAAGTTCTGCACCGACAACGGCGCGATGATTGCCTACGCCGGCTGCCAGCGCCTGTTGGCCGGGCAGCAGCAGGATCTGGCGATCAGTGTGCAGGCGCGTTGGCCCATGGAGCAGTTGCCGCCGCTGTGAGGCAGAGTTTTTCCCGCGAGTGATTCAGAAATGTCGTTCGCGGCCGGCAAACAGGTCGCGCAGGTTGCTACGGTGTCGCCAGACTATAAGTACTGTCAGCACCGTCATTGGCAGCAGCGCGGCCGGTTCGCGCCAGGCCAGCAGCGGCAGGGTCAGCGGCGTGGCGATCAAGGCCGCCAGCGAGCTGGTGCGGGTGAGGTAGAAGGTCAGCAGCCAGGCGCCGATCGCCAGCAGCGCGGCGGGGAAGTACAGGCCCATGAGCATGCCCGCCGCAGTGGCGACGCCCTTGCCGCCCTGGAAGCGGAAGTACAGCGGAAACAGGTGGCCGATCACGGCGCACAGGCCTATCCAGGCCTGGGCCTGCAGGCTCAGGCCGGCAAGGCTCGCCAGCAGCACGGGCAGCAAACCCTTGCACAGGTCGCCGAGCAAGGTGAGGATGGCCAGCTTGCGGCCTGCCAGGCGCAGCATGTTGGTCGCGCCGGCGTTGCCCGAGCCGCTGGAGCGCGGGTCGGGGTTGCCACTGAGGCGGCTCAGGACAATGGCGAAGGACAGCGAGCCGAGCAGGTAGGCGAGCAGCGCCAATAACCAAAACATGCTAACTATTCCGGGCGGGGACGCCCTGATTCTAACGGCGCCAGTCGCCCTTGTCGTGCTGTGGAGAGAAGTGCTTGGACAGAGTGTTCATCGAGGGACTGGAAGTCGATACCGTCATCGGTGCCTATGACTGGGAGCGGGATATTCGCCAGTGCCTGCGCCTGGACCTGAGTTTTGCCTGGGACAACCGCCCGGCGGCGGCCGGTGACGACCTCAGCCTGGCGTTGGACTACGCCAGTGTCTCGGCACGTATCCAGGCCTTTGCCGAACAGTCGCGCTTCGAGCTGGTGGAAACCTTTGCCGAGCGCCTGGCGGCGACCTTGATGGAAGAGTTCGACATTCCGTGGATGCGGTTGAAACTGACCAAGCCCGGTGCCGTACCTGCGGCCCGGGGTGGCGTGGGCGTGGAGATCGAGCGCGGATGTCTCTGAGCACGGTTTACCTGGGGCTGGGCAGCAATATCGACCGCTACCGGCATCTGTGCGCCGGGCTCGATGCGCTGGCGCTCTTTCTTGGTGACATGCGCTGTTCGCCGGCGTTCGAGAGCCAGGCGGTGGGGATCAAGAGCGGGCCGTTCATCAACTTCGTGGTCACGGGCAAGACCGACCTGCCCCTGATGGAGCTGGATCGCCGACTCAAGTTCATCGAGGCGGACAACGGGCGCTATGCCCCGGGGCGCAAGGGCTTGCCGCTGGATATAGACGTATTGATGTATGACGATCTGCACGGCACGTTCGATGGGCTGGTGTTGCCTCGGGCCGAGATCCTGAAGAATGCCTTCGTGCTGTGGCCGCTGTCGTTGCTGGCGCCGGAGCTGGTGCATCCGGGGGCGGGGAAAAGCATGGCGCAGTTGTGGCAGGAAGCGCAGATCGATCAGGTGTTGGCGCCGATCGACTTCGAGTGGCGTGGGTTGCAACTGACGCCTGCGTAAGCCTTGCCGACCTCTTCGCGGGCAAACCCGCGAGAAGGCCGGTCGAGTCAGCTGGCTCGGTAAGCCACGAGCGCTTTCAGGCGTTGGCCTTTGAGTGCCTCCCCCAGGCCCTGGCCGGTGAGCCCCGCCTCCACCAGCGGCTTCACATCCACCGACCGCGCTGCTGCCGCAGCCCCGCGCAGATAATCGGCCTGTGGATAATCCGTATCACCCTGCGACATCGCACACGCAGCGATGAAGTCCTCGAACCGCTGTGGCCTTCGATAAACGTCGAACTTCTGCAACATCTCCAGCAGTTCCACAGGCGTTAGCTGCAAGGCGTCGTCAGCCTGCCTGGCAAATTCCCCTACCAGCACGGCCAGTTCCTGGCATTCCCGCGGCGCCTTGAAGCGTTGGTTCAGCGCCTTGATCTGCGCTGGCTCCAGGCCGCGCAACAGGCATGCCCAGCGCACGGCCAAAGGCTGCTGATGCCGGGCTGCCTGGCGCAGCGCCGCCAACGTGCCCGCGTTATGCTCCAGTTCGGGCATGAGCTCCTTCAGGGCGCCACATTCACGCAGCACCTGGATAAACACCTGCGGCTCGCTTTCCAGTAACGCCCGTTCGATCTCCTTCCAGCTGCGTTCGGCCGTCAATGCCTGCAGCTCACCTGACTCGGTGATCTGGCGCATGAGCTCGAGGGTGTCGTCGGCAACCTGAAAACCGAGCGGCGCATAGCGGGCGGCAAAGCGGGCAACGCGCAGTACGCGCAGAGGATCTTCGGCAAACGCCGGGGAAACATGGCGAAGAATGCGCTTATCCAGATCAACTTTGCCATGGTAGGGGTCGTACAGGTTGCCTTGGTCATCCTCGGCCATCGCATTGATGGTCAGGTCGCGGCGTATCAGATCTTCCTCGAGTGTGACTTCGGGGCTGGCGTGAAAGGTGAATCCGCCATAGCCGCGACCGCTCTTGCGCTCGGTGCGCGCCAGGGCGTATTCCTCGCCGGTTTTCGGGTGGATGAAGACGGGGAAATCCGCGCCTACCGGGCGAAAGCCCTGAGCCTGCATCTCTTCGACCGTAGCGCCGACCACCAGCCAGTCGATATCGCTGACCGGGCGCCCGAGCAGACGGTCGCGAACCGCGCCGCCAACTTTATAGATGTGCATGTACAACCTCCGTGACTGCCGACAGCATACCTTGTCGGCAGTCACGAGGTCTCAGAGGTGGTGGATGACGGCGAGGTCCATGCGGCCGTAGTCGCCTGGCTCTCCATGCTCGCCGCGGGGCGGCATGTGGTGGGTCTTCATCACCTGATCGCCCTGTACGGTTTCCAGGTGGATGTCGAAGCCCCACAGGCGGTGCAGGTGCTTGAGCACTTCCTCGGTGGAGTCGCCCAGCGGTTTGCGGTTGTGCTGCTGGTGGCGCAGGGTGAGCGAGCGATCGCCACGGCGATCGATGCTCCAGATCTGCACGTTGGGCTCGCGGTTGCCCAGGTTGTACTGCGCCGCGAGTTGTTCGCGGATGGTGCGATAGCCTGCCTCGTCGTGAATCGCTGGCACCAGCAGGTCGTCGCGTTGGTCGTCGTCGAGAATGCTGAACAGCTTGAGGTCGCGGATCACCTTGGGGGAAAGGTACTGAAGGATGAAGCTCTCGTCCTTGAAGCTGCTCATGGCGAATTTGATGGTCGACAACCAATCGCTGCCGGCGATTTCCGGGAACCAGCGACGATCTTCTTCCGTCGGGTGCTCGCACATGCGGCGAATGTCCGTGTACATGGCAAAGCCCAGGGCATAGGGGTTGATGCCGCTGTAGTAGGGGCTGTCGAAGCCGGGCTGGAACACCACGCTGGTGTGCGACTGCAGGAACTCCATCATGAAACCGTCAGTGACCAGGCCTTCGTCGTACAGGTCGTTCATCAGGGTGTAGTGCCAGAAGGTCGCCCAGCCTTCGTTCATCACCTGGGTCTGGCGCTGCGGGTAGAAGTACTGTGCGATCTTGCGCACGATTCTCACGACCTCACGCTGCCAGGGCTCGAGCAATGGCGCGTGTTTCTCGATGAAGTACAGGATGTTTTCCTGGGGTTCGGCGGGGAAACGCGCGTCGTCCCTGTCGCTGCCCTTTTCCGTGCCCTTGGGGATGGTGCGCCACAGGTCGTTGATCTGCCGCTGCAGGTGTTCCTCGCGCTCCTTCTGGCGCCGGCGTTCTTCCTCGGCGGAGATGGGGTAGGGCCGCTTGTAGCGGTCGACGCCGTAGTTCATCAGGGCATGGCAGGAGTCGATGAGGTCTTCCACGGCATCGATGCCGTGGCGTTCCTCGCACTGGGCGATGTACTGCTTGGCAAACACCAGGTAGTCGATGATCGAGCTGGCGTCGGTCCAGGTGCGGAACAGGTAGTTGCCCTTGAAGAAGCTGTTGTGCCCGTAGCAGGCGTGGGCGATCACCAGCGCCTGCATGCAGATGGTGTTTTCTTCCATCAGGTAGGCGATGCAGGGGTCGGAGTTGATGACGATTTCGTAGGCCAGGCCCATCTGTCCACGGCTGTAGGACTTTTCGGTGCTGAGGAATTGTTTGCCGTAGGACCAGTGGTGATACCCCAACGGCATGCCCACCGAGGCGTAGGCGTCCATCATCTGTTCGGCAGTGATCACCTCGATCTGGTTGGGATAGGTATCCAGCGCATAGCGCGCGGCCAGGCGGCTGATTTCCCGGTCGTAGGTCTGGATCAGCTCGAAGGTCCATTCCGAGCCGGTGGAAATGGGTTGGCGTCTCTGTGCTCTGGCGGTCATGTGGCTAACCTGCGCTGGAAGAGTTCACGGAAGACCGGGTAGATGTCACCGGCCGAGACCAACTGTTGCTGGGCGAAGGTGTCGGGAAACGCTTCGCCGATACGTTCGTACTCGTACCACAGTGCCTGATGCTCACGGGGGGTGATCTCGACATAAGTGTAGTACTGCACGTGCGGCATGATCTGCTTGGTCAGGATATCGCGGCAGATGGGGGAGTCGTCGTTCCAGTTGTCGCCATCCGACGCCTGGGCGGCATAGATGTTCCAGTCGCTGGCCGGATAACGCTCGGCCATGATCTCCTGCATCATCTTCAGGGCGCTGGAGACGATGGTGCCGCCGGTCTCGCGCGAATAGAAGAACTCTTCTTCATCCACTTCGCGGGCGCTGGTGTGATGGCGTATGAACACCACCTCGATGCGTTCGTAGTTGCGCTTGAGGAACAGGTACAGGAGGATGAAGAACCGCTTGGCGATATCCTTGGTGGCCTGGGTCATGGAGCCCGAGACGTCCATCAGGCAGAACATCACTGCCTTGGAACTGGGGTTGGGCTGCTTGACCAGCAGGTTGTATTTCAGGTCGAAGGTGTCGAGGAAGGGCAGGCGGTTGATGCGCGCCTTGAGGCGTACGATCTCGGCCTCGACCTCCTGGATGTCGGTGAAATTGTCGGGTTCCTCGACTTTCAGCCGCTCCAGTTCCTTTTGCGCTGCGCGCAGCAGGCCGCGGCTGCTGCCGGTCAGGGCGATGCGTCGGGCATGGGCCGAGCGCAGTGTGCGCACGATGTTGATGCGTGACGGGTTGCCCTCGTTGGCGATACCCGCGCGTACGGTCTTGAAGGTGTCGGCGCCGGTCAGGTGACGCTTGACCAGGTTGGGCAGCTCCAGGTCTTCGAACATGAATTCGAGGAACTCTTCCTGGGTGATCTGGAAGACGAATTCGTCCATGCCCTCGCCGGAATTACCGGCCTTGCCGCGCCCGCCACCGCCACCACCGCCTTGCGGACGAGCGATATGTTCGCCTGCTGTGAATTCCTTGTTGCCCGGATGAACGATGGTCTGCTTGCCGCCACGGCCGTGGTGCAGCACCGGTTCGTCGATATCGCGCCCGGGGATGCTGATCTGCTCACCATGCTCCATGTCCATGATGGAGCGGCGGCTCACCGCCTCTTCGACGGCCTTCTTGATGTGCTCACGGTACCGGCGCAAAAAACGCTGGCGGTTGACCGTGCTCTTGTTCTTGCCGTTCAGGCGTCGGTCGATTACGTAGCTCATGGTGCCTCCGCTAAGAGCAGCTGCAAGCGTCAAGCTGCGAGACAAAACAGCCACCAGCACCGCAAGCCGAGGCGCAGACCTGACGGTTGCGCCATGCAGCTTGCAGCCTGTGGCTGACAGCTTGTCGCTTTATTGCGATTTCCTGACCCGCAGGTACCATTCCGACAGCAGGCGAACCTGTTTGTCGGTGTAGCCACGTTCCACCATCCGGGTGACGAAGTCGTTGTGCTTCTTCTGGTCTTCCTTGCTTGCCTTGGCGTTGAAGCTGATGACTGGCAGCAGGTCTTCGGTGTTGGAGAACATTTTCTTCTCGATCACCACCCGCAGTTTCTCGTAGCTCAGCCAGCTTGGGTTCTTGCCATTGTTGTTGGCGCGGGCGCGCAGCACGAAGTTGACGATCTCGTTGCGGAAGTCCTTCGGATTGCTGATGCCGGCCGGTTTCTCGATCTTCTCCAGTTCTTCGTTGAGGGCGATGCGGTTGAGGATTTCGCCGGTTTCCGGGTCGCGGTATTCCTGGTCCTGGATCCAGAAGTCGGCGTACAGCACGTAGCGGTCGAAGATGTTCTGGCCGTATTCGCTGTAGGACTCCAGGTAGGCAGTCTGGATTTCCTTGCCGATGAACTCGATGTAGCGCGGCGCCAGGTACTCCTTGAGATAACGCAGGTAGCGTTCGCGTACTTCGGCCGGGAATTGCTCCTGTTCGATCTGCTGCTCGAGCACATAGAGCAGGTGCACCGGGTTGGCCGCCACTTCGTGCGGGTCGAAGTTGAACACCTTGGAAAGGATCTTGAACGCGAAGCGGGTCGACAGGCCATTCATGCCTTCGTCGACGCCAGCGGCATCGCGGTACTCCTGGATCGACTTGGCCTTGGGATCGGTGTCCTTGAGGTTTTCGCCGTCATACACGCGCATTTTCGAGTAGATATTCGAGTTTTCCGGCTCTTTCAGGCGCGAGAGTACGGTGAACTGGGCGAGCATCTTGAGGGTGTCTGGCGCGCAATGGGCCTTGGACAGCGAGCTGTTGACCAGTAGCTTGTCGTAGATCTTGATCTCGTCGCTGACCCGCAGGCAGTAGGGCACCTTGACGATGTAGATCCGGTCGATGAACGCCTCGTTGTTCTTGTTGTTGCGGAAGGTATGCCATTCCGACTCGTTGGAGTGGGCCAGCAGGATGCCGGAATAGGGGATCGCCCCAAGGCCCTCGGTGCTGTTGTAGTTGCCTTCCTGGGTGGCGGTGAGCAAGGGGTGCAGGACCTTGATCGGTGCCTTGAACATCTCGACGAACTCCATCAGGCCCTGGTTGGCCCGGCACAGCGCACCCGAGTAGCTGTAGGCGTCGGCGTCGTTCTGCGGGAATTCTTCGAGCTTGCGGATATCCACCTTGCCGACCAGCGCCGAGATGTCCTGGTTGTTCTCGTCGCCGGGTTCGGTCTTGGCGATGGCGATCTGGTTGAGGATCGAAGGGTAGAGCTTGACTACCTTGAACTTGCTGATGTCGCCGCCGAACTCCTGCAGGCGCTTGGTTGCCCAGGGCGACATGATGGTGTTCAGGTAGCGCCGCGAGATGCCGTACTCCTCTTCGAGAATGGCGCCGTCTTCGGTGGCATTGAATAGGCCCAATGGCGACTCGAACACGGGCGAGTCCTTGATGGCGTAGAACGGCACTTTCTCCATCAGCTGCTTGAGTTTTTCGGCCAGCGATGATTTACCGCCACCTACCGGGCCCAGCAGATAGAGGATCTGTTTCTTCTCTTCCAGGCCTTGGGCGGCGTGGCGGAAGTAGGACACGATCTGGTCGATGCACTCTTCCATGCCATGGAAGTCGGCAAAGGCCGGATACCGGCGGATCACCTTGTTGGAGAAGATGCGCGACAGTCTGGAGTTGCTTGAGGTGTCGATCAGTTCCGGCTCACCGATTGCCAGCAACAGCCGTTCAGCGGCCGATGCGTAGGCACTGCGATCCTCTTTGCACAGCTCGAGGTACTCCTGCAGCGAGAGTTCTTCCTGGCGCGTTGACTCGAAACGTTGTTGGAAGTGGCTAAAAATGCTCATGACGTCACCTCGCTCGATACGTGGAGACGACGCCGGATCAGTCAGCTGATGCTGGCATGCAAGCGGCTTTCACCGATTGCTGTTTACCCCCCAGAACACCTTGGAACGCTACCGATGACCCGCACGCCGGTGTACCGGCTCTCCCCTTTTTTGGATGGCCTGCGCTTAAGGATAGTTGGTAATACGCAAGGTCAAGGGCGAGGGGCCGAGAAGTTGCTTTCGACCGTTCGTCAGGTAAGGCGCAAGCCCGCTGGTTGCGCGGGCTTGAGGGGAAATGAAAAAAATTATTCGGCGCTGCCTTGGGCGGTTTCGGCCGGATAGGTGGCGCGCCACAGCTCGAAGCCGCCGTCGACGCTGTAGACGTCCGAGAAGCCCTGGCCTACCAGGTAGGCGGCGGCACTCTGGCTGGAATTACCGTGATAGCAGACCACCAGCGTCGGGGCGTCGAGGTCGGCGTTGCGGATGAAGTCGGCCACCGAGTGGTTGTCCAGGTGCCGGGCACCGGTGATGTGGCCGGCAGCGAAGGCCTGGGGATCGCGAATGTCGACCACCACCGCACCTTGTGCACGCAAGGCCAGGGCCTGTTCCGGGGGGATGCGCTTGAATTCGCTCATGGGTACGCTTTCCTTCAGGTTTGATCGTTGATTCTAGTGGTTTCAGGCGCCGTACGTACGGTGCCTTCGTCGGTGCAGTCGCAGCGGTGGTATTCGCCGCTGTCCAGGTTGTACAGGGTCATGGCGCCGCCCCACACGCAACCGGTGTCCAGGGCGATGACGCCCGGCTCGTCGACCTTGCCTTCGAGGGCGGCCCAATGGCCGAAGATGATCTTCACGTGGCGCGAGCGACGATCCTTGTGGGCGTACCAGGGCTTGTAGCCTTTGGGGGCGCTGTCCAGGCCTTCCTTGCTCTTGAGGTCGAGCTTGCCGTCGGCGGTGCAGAAACGCATGCGGGTGAAGTAGTTGGTGATGACCCGCAGGCGCTCGACGCCGCTGAGGTTCTTGCTCCACTTGTTCGGTTCGTTGCCATACATGCCGTCGAGGTAGAGCTTGAGCCGGTTGTCGTCGCGCAGCACCTCTTCCACCTCTGCTGCCAGTTCCAGGGCCTTGCCCAGTGTCCACTGGGGTGGGATGCCGGCGTGGGCCATGGCGATGCCCCGGGCCTCGTCGTAATGCAGCAGCTTCTGCCGACGCAGCCAGTCAAGCAACTGGTCGGCGTCTGGCGCTTCGATGATCTCGCGCAGGGTGTCGCTTTTCTTCAGGCGCTCGATGTTCTGCCAGGCTGCGAGCAAGTGCAGGTCATGGTTGCCGAGTACGCAAACCAGCGACCCGCGGATCGCATGGAGGTAGCGCAGGGTTTCGAGCGATTCCGGGCCGCGGTTGACCAGGTCGCCCACCAGCCACAGGCGATCGGCCTTGGGATCGAAGTTGACGCGTTCGAGCAGGCATTTGAGCGGTTGCAGGCAGCCTTGCAGGTCACCGACGGCGTAGGTGGCCATCAGTGCAGGGCTCCAGGCACGGCCAGGCGGAACGGTGCGATCTCGGCGTCGAAGCGCTTACCGTCTTCGGCGAACATCTGATAGCTGCCCTGCATGGTGCCGACACGGGTGCTGATGACTGCGCCGCTGCTGTAGGTATGGCTTTGCCCGGGGGCGATGGTCGGTTGTTGGCCGATGACGCCATCGCCGCGGACTTCCTCGACAGTGCCGTCACCATTGGTGATCAGCCAGTGGCGGGCCATCAGCTTGGCCTTGAGTGTGCCGTTGTTCGACACCGTGATGGTGTAGGCGAAAGCGAAACGGTTGTTATCGGGGTCGGATTGCTCTTTGAGGAAGCGGGTCACGACGCTGACGTCGATCTGGTAGCGGGGGTCGGACATGCAAGGGCCTTGGGCGAACGGGAGCATTAACGCGATTGTCGCAGTCTAGGCCATTGAGAGGGGAGAGAGCCAGCGGTGGGCACTGTCATCGGTGTTGGGTGCTTCGCGGGTAAACCCGCTCCCACGAGGGGGACGGGTTGCCCGCGAAGGGGCAGAAAAGGCCGGGTCAGCCTTGCTGCAGTGCCAGTTGATCAGCCAGACGCACGAAGGCCGCCAGGTCCAGCTGTTCTGGGCGCAGGCTGCCATCGACGCCAGCCGCTTCGATGGCTTGGCTGTCGAGCAACCCCTTGAGTGTGTTGCGCAGGGTCTTGCGGCGCTGGTTGAAGGCTTCGCGCACCACTTGCTCGAGCAGTTTCGGATCCTTGGCCGGGTGCGGCAGCACTTCGTGCGGCACCAGGCGGACAATGGCCGAGTCCACTTTCGGTGGCGGATTGAACGCGCCAGGGCCCACATTGAACAGGTGTTCCACACGGCAGTGGTACTGCACCATGATCGACAGGCGCCCCCAGTCCCCGCCGCCCGGGCCTGCGGCCATGCGCTCGACCACTTCTTTCTGCAGCATGAAATGCATGTCGCCGATCAGTCCGGCGTGAGCCAGCAGGTGGAAGATCAGTGGCGTGGAGATGTTGTAGGGCAGGTTGCCGACCACTTTCAGGCTGCGCGGCGGCACGCCCAGGGTATTGAAGTCGAACTTCAGGGCATCGCCTTGATGCAGGCGGAAATTGTCGCGATCGGCGAACTTGTGCTGGAGGATGGGGACCAGGTCCTTGTCCAGCTCGACCACGTCGAGTTGCGCGCCGCTGCCCAGCAGGCCCTCGGTCAGGGCGCCCTGGCCCGGGCCGATCTCCAGCAGGTGCTCGCCAGCCTTGGCGTTGATCGCCCGCAGGATGCGGTCGATGATGCCGGCGTCGTGCAGGAAGTTCTGGCCGAAGCGCTTGCGCGCCCGGTGTTGGTAGTGCTCGTTCATGGTCGGTTCTCGGCCATCTGGTAGGCGGTTTCCAGGGCGACGCGCAGGCTGCCGGTGTCGACCTTGCCGCTGCCGGCCAGGTCCAGGGCGGTGCCGTGATCGACCGAGGTGCGGATGATCGGCAGGCCAAGCGTCACGTTGACTGCGGCGCCGAAGCCCTTGTACTTGAGTACGGGCAGGCCTTGGTCGTGGTACATCGCCAGCACTGCGTCGCAGTGCTCCAGATATTTGGGGGTAAACAGGGTATCGGCCGGCAACGGACCGCGCAGGTCCATGCCCTCGGCGCGCAGGCGCTCGAGCGCGGGCTCGATGATGTCGATTTCTTCGCGGCCAAGGTGGCCGCCTTCGCCGGCATGCGGGTTGAGGCCGCAGACCAGGATGCGTGGTTGGGTGATGCCGAACTTGTCGTGCAGGTCGGCATGCAGGATGCGCGTGACGCGCTCCAGGCGTTCGGCGGTGATAGCGTCGGCGATGTCGCGCAGCGGCAGGTGCGTCGTTACCAGCGCAACACGCAGACCGTGGGTGGCGAGCATCATCACCACCTGGGCTGTCTGGGTGAGGTCGGCGAGGAATTCGGTATGCCCGGAGAAGGCGATACCGCTCTCGTTGATCACGCCCTTGTGTACCGGGGCGGTGATCATCCCGGCGAAGTCGCCGTCCAGGCAACCTTGGCCCGCGCGGGTCAGGGTCTGCAGGACGAAGGCTGCGTTGCGTGAGTCCAGTTGGCCGGCAGTTACAGGCGTTGCGAGCGGTGTGTCCCACACGTAAAGACTGCCTGCGGGTGCTGGTCGGTCTGGCCAGGCATCCGGCGAGACCGGCAGCAGCACAACCGCCAGCCCCAGCTGCGCGGCCCGCTCGGCGAGCAGGTCACGGCTGGTGATGGCGATCAGGGGGTGCGGCTGAGGCTCTGCGGCGAGCAGCAGGCACAGGTCTGGACCTATGCCGGCTGGCTCACCGGGGGTGACGGCGAAGCGCAGGGGCTTCACTGGGTCGCCTGGTCGGCGCCAGGCAGCTTGATCTCAACGTAGGCTTCGTCGCGGATCTGGCGCAGCCAGGTCTGCAGCTCTTCGTCGTATTTACGGTTGCGCAGTACGTTCAGCGCCTGCTGCTCGCGGGCCTGTTCGGTACTGTCGGTGGCGCGACGGCCGAGTACTTCCAGAACATGCCAGCCGTACTGGGTGCGGAACGGTTTGGTCACTACGCCTTGCTGGGCGTTGGCCATCTGCTCGCGGAATTCCGGTACCAGGCTGTTCGGGTCGACCCAGTTCAGGTCGCCGCCGTTGAGTGCGGAACCTGGATCTTCCGAGAAGCTTTTCGCCAGTTGGGCGAAGTCTTCGCCGTTCTTGATGCGATCGTACAGGCGTTCGGCCAGTTGCTCGGTCGCCGCATCGCTGCGGATCTCGCTGGGCTTGATCAGGATGTGACGGACATGGACTTCGTCGCGCAGTACGCTTTCGCTGCCACCGCGCTTCTCCTCGAGCTTGAGGATGATGAAGCCGTTGGGGATGCGAATCGGCTGGGTGATGTCACCGATGGCCATGCTGCTGAGCATCTTGGCGAAGTCAGGTGGCAGTTGGCCGGCCTTGCGCCAGCCCATCTCGCCGCCTTCCAGGGCGTTTTCGCTGGCCGAGCGGGCGATGGCCAACTGGCCGAAGTCGGCGCCCTGGCGCAGTTGCTGGTAGACCTCGCCAGCCCTGCGTGCCGCGGCCTGGATGGCGTCCGAATTGGCGCTTTCCGGGGTCGGGATCAGGATGTTGGCCAGGCGGTATTCTTCGGACATCTGCATCTTGCCCAGGTCGGAGTTAAGGAAGTTCTTCACTTCCTGCTCGGACACCTGGATGCGCTCGGCCACGCGACGCTGGCGGACGCGGCTGATGATCATCTCGCGCTTGACCTGATCACGGGCGTCGTCGAACGACAGACCATCGTGAGCGAGGGCTGCACGGAACTGATCCAGCGACATGCCGTTGCGCTGGGCGATGGTGCTGATGGCCTGGTTGAGTTCTTCGTCGGTGATGCGAATGCCCGAGCGCTCGCCGATCTGCAGTTGCAGGTTCTCGACGATCAGGCGTTCCAGTACCTGCTGTTCCAGGGCGCCGGCAGGCGGCACGCCACCGCCGCGCTTGGCGATGGTCTGCTGCACTTCGTGGACGCGCTGGTCCAGCTGGCTTTGCATGACCACGTCGTTGTCGACGATGGCCACCACGCGGTCCAGGGGTTGCGGCGCGGCATGCACCGCACCGCTCAGCATTACGGCGCCCAGCATCAGCGGGCGCAGACGATCAATAAGCTTGCTCTTCACGGGTACGGTAACCTTGAATGCCTTGGTCCAGGAACGATTCGACCTTGTTGCCCACGACGCCGCCGAGGCCTTTGAGGACGATCTGCAGGAATACGCCGTGGTCGCCCTTTTCGTTCTGCGGCAGGGCCTGACTGAAGTCGTCGGTGTCGAGCCAGTAGCGGTTGATCAGACGCAGCTTCCAGCAGCAGCTGTCGTACTCGAAACCGCCCATCGCTTCGAGGGTGCGGTTGCGGTTGTAGTCGTGCTGCCAGCGGGCAATGACGCTCCATTGCGGCACGATCGGCCAGATGACCGAGAAATCGTGCTGCTGGATCTTGTAGTAGTCCTTGATGTAATTCGGATCGCCCGGTGTGCCGTAGTCGCCGCCGCCGACCTTCCAGGTGCCGGTAAGCGAGTCGTACGAAATAGTGTCGTTGCGGTAGCGATAACCGAGGTTGACCACCTTGTTCGGGTTGTCTTCAGGCTGGTAGTGGAACATCGCGCTGCCCGAACGGGTGCTGCGGCTGTCCGGATCCCAGTTGAAGTCCGAGTTGAAGCGCCAGTCGCGGTTGAAGGCGTACTGATACACCAGAGCGTAGGGCGAAACATTGGACTTGGCGTCGTCGCGGGTGCGGTAGTCGATACCCGGCAACTGCACCTTGCGGTCTTCGAAGTAGTAGGCCTGGCCGATGCTGAAGCGCTGGCGCTCGAAGCCGTTTTCCTCGATCCAGCGCGTAGTCACGCCCAGCGACAGCTTGTTCTCGTCGCCGATACGGTCGATACCGCTGAAGCGGTTATCGCGGAACAGCGAGTCGTAGCTGAACAGGGTTTCGCCGGAGTCGAACAGCGGGATGTCCTTCTGGTCCTTGTTAGGGACATAGAGGTAGAACAGACGTGGTTCGAGGGTCTGGCGATAGTTGGTGCCGAACAACGAGGTATTGCGGTCGAAATACAGGCCGCTGTCGACGCTGAAGATCGGGATGTCGCGGTTCAGCGAGCTGTGGTAGCTGCCGTACGCAGGGTTTGCCGACTGAGCGATTGCCTGGGCTTTGCCTTGGCTGTCTAGATCGAGATCGTAGCTGGTGTAAGCGTACTTGAGCTTCGGCGTGATGTAGCCATAGCTGGCTTCCATCGGCAGGCTCATCGCTGGGGCGATATTCAGGCGGGTGCCGTTGGCGCGGGCGATGCCGCTGACGCTTTCGTCGATACGACGGCCCCCAATGATATTGCCCGCTGGGTCGAACACATAGCCAAGCGAGCCATCTGCCTGCCCGTCCTTGTTGAACACCAGATCGTTCTTCAGATCACGATCGAATCGCACCGCTTCGGTGTTGTAGGTGAACTGCAGTCCAGCCGGATTGAAAGGCAGTACTCCGTCCAGGGTGACCTGAGGCAGGCGGTCATACGGAGTGATCTGCGAAATGGTCGCCATTTCGAAGGCATGCAGTGCCAGGCCCGCGGTGTAACCGTCGCCACGATAGGTCAGGGCGCCGCGCTGGTTGATGAAGTCACGCTTCTGCACGCCGATCTGGTCGGACTCCAGGTCCTGGAAGTAGAACGGGTCGCTGATGTCGGTGTAGTCCACCTCGGTCATCAGGCGCTCATCCAGGCCGCCCTTGTGCTGCCAGTTGACCATCCAGCGTTCTTTCTTGTAGTCCGTCTGCAGCTTGCGGTCGTCGTCCTCGTCGTTGAGGTACGCGCCGCCGAACTGACCTTCGCTCGACTTGGTCAGGTAGCGGAATTCGCCTTCCATCAACAAGCCGCGCTTGGCCATGTAGCGCGGATACAAGGTGGCGTCGTAGTTCGGCGCCAGGTTGAAGTAGTACGGCGTGACCAGCATGAAGCCGGTGTCGCTGCTGGTGCTGAACGACGGCGGCAGGAAGCCGGACTGGCGACGGTCGTCGATCGGGAAGTAGATGTACGGTGTGTAGAACACCGGAATATCCTTGACCCGAAGGGTGACGTTGGTGCCGGTACCGAAGCCGGTGGCCGGGTTCAGGGTGATGTTGTTGCCCTTGAGCTGCCATGCGTTGCTGCCCGGCTCACAGGTGGTATAGGTACCGTCCTTGAGGCGGATGATGGCGTTTTCTGCACGCTTGGCGTACAGGGCCGAGCCGCGGATGTGCGACTTGTGCATCACGTATTCGGCGTTGTCGACCTTGGCTTCGCCAGTATCGAGCTGGACCTCGGCCTGGTCGCCCACCACCAGCGTACCGTTGTCGCGAATCTTGACGTTGCCCTTGAGCTCGCCACGGTTCTCGGCCTGGTAGAGGTTGGCTTCGTCGGCTTCGGCCTGCATGCTGCCCTGGCGCATGACCACGTCACCGGCCAGAGTAGCGATCTGCTGCTCCTGCTGGTACTTGGAGACCTTGGCGTTGAGGTAGGTCGGCGACTCGTCCTTGGGCGTGGAGTCGTTCATGCCCGGACGGATCGGCTCGACGTACGCGCCGCCGCAATACGGGCCGGTCTCGGCCAACTGGGCAGCAGTGAGCTTCTCGCGGGGGACCCAGTCCAGATGGCTGTAGTCTTCGCTGCGCGATTTCAGGCCGCGGCCCTTGCTCTCGGTGACCAGTACCGGCTTGGGCTCGGCACTGCCAGCCGCCTCGGCGGTCTGGGCCTCGGTGCCGCCACTGAGCGCGGCGCCATCGTGCACAGGGCGTGGCGGCAAGTTGCTGGCTGCAGTCTTGGGCTTGCAGTCCCAACCACCGGAGGCGGACACTTGGCAGTCGAACTGCTCGGCAGCCACCACGTACGACGTGGCCAGAGGTTGCAGGGCCAGCAGACCGCCAGTGACCAGCAACGGAAACTTTCTACGAAACGCGGGGGATTTCAATGCCATCTTATTAGTCCGGGCTTCCTGCGTGCCATCTGCCCGCGTGTGGGGCCGCACGCCTCTCGATGGTCTGAAAAAGATGCTGGATAATAAAGCATGACCCGCTTGACGGCTAGGGGCCGTCGGAGACCCTTGTAATGCCTGATCATGATGTACGCCTGCAACAGCTGACTGTGTGGCTCGAAGAACAGTTACAGAATCTTTTTCGCGAAAACGCCTGGGGCGACGTGCCCGCGGGCAGTCTGACCGCAGCCAGCAGCGACGCGAGCTTTCGCCGCTACTTCCGTTGGGAAGGCGGCGGACACAGCTTCGTGATCATGGATGCGCCACCGCCGCAGGAAAATTGCGCACCTTTCGTCGCTATCGACCATTTGCTGGCCAGCGCCGGTATCAATGTGCCGGCGATCCATGCCCAGGATCTGGAGCGCGGCTTCCTGCTGTTGAGCGACCTGGGGCGTAAGACTTATCTGGAAATCATCGGTGACGACAACGCCGATAGCCTGTTCGCCGATGCCATCGATGGGTTGCTGGCCCAGCAGCAACTGCCGATGCAAGCGCCGCTGCCGAGCTACGACACCGCGCTGCTGCGCCGCGAACTGGAGCTGTTTCCCGAGTGGTATGTGGGGCGTGAACTGAAGCTGGCCTTCACCGAAGCGCAGCAGGCCAGCTGGCAGCGTATCAGCCAGCAACTGATCGACAGCGCCCTGGCCCAGCCCAAGGTGCTGGTGCACCGCGACTACATGCCGCGCAACCTCATGCAAAGCACCCCCAATCCAGGCGTGCTGGACTTCCAGGACGCCGTCTACGGCCCGGTAACCTACGACATCACCTGCCTGTTCAAGGATGCCTTCCTCAGCTGGCCGCAGGCGCGTGTCGATGGCTGGTTGCGGGATTATTGGGACAAGGCGCGGGCCGCAGGGATTGCGGTGCAGCCTGAGTTCAAAGAGTTCCAGCGTGCCAGCGACCTGATGGGCGTGCAGCGCCATCTCAAGGTGATCGGCATCTTCGCCCGCATCTGCCACCGCGATGGCAAACCGCGCTACCTCACCGACGTGCCGCGTTTCTTCGCCTATATAGATGAAGTGATCGCCCGTCGCCCGGAACTGGCCGAGCTTGGTCAACTGATTGGCGAACTCAAGGCCGGGGCACACCCATGAAAGCGATGATCCTGGCGGCAGGCAAGGGCGAGCGCATGCGCCCGCTGACCTTGCACACTCCCAAGCCCCTGGTGCCTGCGGCGGGCAAGCCGCTGATCGAGTACCACCTCGAGGCCCTGGCCAGGGCGGGGGTGCGCGACGTGGTGATCAACCATGCCTGGCTCGGGCAGCAGATCGAGGATCACCTGGGTGACGGCAGCCGCTTTGGCCTGAAGATCCGCTATTCGCCCGAGGGCGAGCCGCTGGAGACCGGCGGCGGCATCTTCAAGGCGCTGCCGCTGCTGGGGGATGCGCCGTTCCTGCTGGTCAACGGTGACGTCTGGACCGACTACGACTTCAAGCGCCTGTGCCAACCGCTTCAGGGCCTTGCGCACCTGGTGCTGGTGGACAATCCGGGGCATCACGGGCGTGGCGACTTCCGCCTCGATGGCACACGCGTCGTCGATGGCGACGATACCCCCGGCACCCTGACTTTCAGCGGCCTGTCGGTGCTCGACCCGAAGCTGTTCGAAAGCTGCCAGCCCGGTGCCTTCAAGCTCGCACCGCTGCTGCGCCAGGCAATGGCCGCCGGGCAGGTGACTGGTGAGCATTATCCTGGACAGTGGATCGACGTCGGCACCCTCGAGCGCCTGGCCGAGGTCGAGCGCCTGATCGGCGAGCGTGCCTGACATGTGGTGGCCGAGCACAGTGATTGGTGCCGGAGCCGGTTTTGCCGTGGCCAGCATTCCCGGCGCCTTGCTGGGCGCCTTGTTGGGGCAGGCCATGGACCGGCGTCTGCGCCTGCAGGGATGGGATGATGTGCGCGAGCGCCTGGGCGGGCGTCCGGCCTTGCGCGACGAAGAGTTGCTGTTCGTGTTGCTGGGGCGCCTGGCCAAGAGTGATGGGCGAGTCGCGGAAGGGCATATCTACCAGGCTCGTCAGGAAATGACCCGGCTGGACCTTGCAGAGCCCGCCCGCTTGCGGGCGATTGCGGCATTCAACCGCGGCAAGTCGGGCAAGGACCGCCTGGGGCAGTATCTGCGCCGTATCGGCCAGCAGCCCCACGGCGCGGAGGGTACGCTGCGGGCGTGCTGGCGCATGGTCTGGGCCGATGGCAAGGCGGGGCGGCACGAGCGTGAGCTGTTGCTGGACTGGGGCCAGCAATTGGGCATGAGCCGTAACCAGGTGCAGGCCTTGTCACAAGAGTATGAGCCGAGCCGTTCTGCGGTCGGGGGCGGGGTGATGACCTATGCCGCGGCGCTGCGGCTGCTGGGTGTCGAGGCCGATACCGACGGCGATCGGATCAAGCAAGCCTATCGCCGACTGGTGAGCCGGCATCACCCGGACAAGCTGGTCGGAAGCGGTGCGAGCGAGGCCCGGGTGCGCGAGGCGACCGAGCGGACGCGGGAGTTGCACCAGGCCTATGCCCTGATTCGCAAGCGGCGGGGGATCTGAGGGGCAGCGTGCGGTGGTGGATTCTTCGCGGCACTCAGCCCCTTACTCCGACGCCTGCGGCATCAACCATCCCCGCACCCGCCGGAACAACTGCTCCTGCTCTGCCGCCTTGTCACCCGGCATGGCAATCAGCGACAACTGCCGATACTGACTGTCCTTCTCGCGCTTGCTGGCCTGCAGGCGCAGCTTGGCGGCGTTCTGGTCGCGGGTGCGGGTCACGAAGTAGATATCGGCGGTCGGCACCTTAAGCGTCGGCACCAGGGCTTCGAGGTCGTGCTCGACCCGTGCCGGTGTCTGCGCCGAGATCAGTGCCAGCTTCTGCACCTGTGGCGGCTGCTTCTCGCTCACATAGCGCGCGGCCCAGTAGGCCCCGCTGCCATGGCCGATCAGTACGATGCTATGGGCATTCTGCTGCTGGGCGAAGGCCACGGCAGCATCGAGGCGGGCGAAGATGCGGGTGGCGTCGGCCGAGTCGCTCTGCTCGTCGGCCTGCACGGCGTCTGTGCCCTGCGCGGTATCAGCGTCGGCGGCCGTGGCTTGGGCAACGTTGGCGTTGGCGTCGTCCGGCGTATCCTTGGCCGGTGCACTGGCACCCTTGCCCTCATCCTTGACCGGCTTCGCCGCAGGTGTGTCTGCGCTGCGCGCCTGCGGGCTGTCGGCCAGCAGGTCGGGCAGGCTGAGGCTCAGGCTGTGCCAGCCGACATCGGGAAACTTATTGCGCAGCGGGCCGACGGCATTGGGCCAGTCGGCGGTTTCGCCGGCACCGGGAACGATGATCACGGCGCCTTTCGGGTCGCTGTCGTTGGCCGGTTTCCACAGCGCCAGGAAGTTTTCGCCGTCGGCCTGCAAGGTCTTCTGTTCGGCCTTGGGCACCAGTCGCTCCAGGGCCAGGGCGTCTTCCTGGCTGCGTTCGGCCAGGGGCGCGCGCACGGCAGTCGTTTCGGCCGCGGCGGTGGGTTTCTCGGAGTCGGCGGCGTGGGCCGCGAGCGGTAGGGCCGAGGCCAGGCAGAACATGGCCAGCGTCGTGCGATAAAGTATGAACATGGATCAACCCAAGGCCAGAATGATACCGGCAGCCTAATAGTATTTGCCCGCGACGGCCACGCAGGTGGCCGTCATTGCCAAGACGAGCGTATCGATGAAGCGAATGCGTTGCCTGTTGGTTATCGGCTGGTTGTGCCTGCCCTTGATCGCCCTGGCCAAAGCCCCGGTGCCCCCGTCGGTGGCGCTCGAGCCTGCGCAGCAGCAATGGCTCGACAGCCATCGCAGCCTGCGCGTGGGCCTGGTGCTGCAAGCACCCTATGCCCAGTTCGACCGGCGCCTGCAGCAGTTGTACGGGGCTAACGTCGAGCTGGTCAGCTGGCTGGGGCGTGCCCTGAACCTTGACCTGACCTGGCGCAACTTCCCTGACCAGGCCGACCTGGAGCATGCGTTGCAGGCTGGCGAGATCGACTTTGCCCCGGGCCTCGTGCAAACCCCGGCGAGCCTGCGCCTGTGGCTGTTCAGCGACCCCTACATGCGTGTGCCGCAGTTGCTGGTCGGCCTGCGCAGTGGTGCGCTGGCGGTCGATCTGGAGCAGCTCGGCGCCAGTGACCGGGTGGCCGTGCGCATGCCTGGCAGCCTGGCCGATTACCTGCGTGGCAACTTCGCCAATCTCAACCTGCAGGGTGTGCCCAATGAGCGCGAGGCGCTGCAACTGGTGCTGGGTGCACAGGCCCGCTACGCCGTGCTCGACGAGGCGCAGTTCAGCCGCCTGTCGCGCGAGAGCGAGTTCGGTGATCTGGTGGTCGTGGGCGATATTGGCCTGCCGCAATTGCTGCGTATCGGCTCGCGCCGCGACTGGCCGCTGTTGGCCGACGTGCTGGGGCGCGGTCTGCAGGCGATGCCGGCCAAGGAACTGGAGCAGTTGCACCAGCGTTGGTTGCAACCGAAGTACCCGCGCCTGAGCGAGTCGGCGGGGTTCTGGCAGAACCTTGCGCTGTTGTTCGGCTTGTTGCTGCTCTGCGCGATGGCCACTTTGGCGATGCAGCGTCGTCGGCAGCGCCAGCTCGAGCGAAGCCTGCTGAGTGCGCGTGAGAGCCTGCTCGAACGCCAGACCCGCGAAGAGGCACTGCGGCTGAGCCAGTTCTCCATCGACCAGAGCACCGTCGGCATCCTCTGGGTGCATTGGGACAGCCACGTGCGCTACGCCAATCATGCTGCCGAACGCATGCTTGGCCATGGCGAGGGCGAATTGCTCGAGCGACCGCTGATCGATATCGAGCCGAGCCTGCACATGGACCGCTGGCTTGAATTGTGGAAGCGCGCCCGCACGGGTGACAGTGGGGCGCAAGCGTTCGAAACCCTGTGTCGTCGTGCCGATGGCAGCGTGCTGCCGGTGGAGCTGTCACTGAGCTTCCTGCGTTTTCGCGATGCCGAATACCTAGTGGTGTTCATCACCGATATCACCGAGCGCCGCCGCGCCCTGGCGGCCCTGCGCGAGAGTGAGGCGCGGCTCAAGGGCATCGCGGGCAACGTGCCGGGGCTTGTCTTTCGCCTGGAACGTGATCCCGCCGAGGGCGAGCCTGAGTTTCCCTATGTCAGTGAGGGCAGCGAGGCGCTGGTCGGCTATGCCCCCACGCAGATCCAGCAGGCGGACATGGGGCTGCGCAATCTGGTCCACCCCGATGACCGCGCCGACTATCACCGGGTCCAGGACCTGGCGCTGGCCAGTGATCGCGACTGGTCCTGGCAAGGCCGTATTGTCACCCGCGAAGGCCTGCAGCGCTGGGCCGACATCAAGGCCAGCGCCCGGCGCCAGGCCGATGGCCGGGTGGTGTGGGACGGCATTGTCTGGGATATCACCCAGAGCAAACGGGTCGAGTTGGAGCTGGCGCGCTCCCAGGAGCAACTGCGTGAGCTGTCGGCGCACCTGGAGAGCGTGCGTGAGGAAGAGAAGGCGCGGATCGCCCGGGAAGTGCACGATGAGCTCGGGCAGATGCTCACCGTGCTCAAGCTGGAGGTGTCGATGTGCGAACTGGCGTTCGCCGAGCTCGACCCGGGGCTCAACGAGCGACTCACCAGCATGAAGCGCCTGATCGCCCAGTTGTTCCAGCTGGTGCGCGATGTGGCCACGGCGTTGCGCCCGCCGATCCTCGATGCCGGGATCGCCTCGGCCATCGAATGGCAGGCCCGGCGCTTCGAGGCGCGCACGCAGATTCCTTGCCTGGTGCAAGTGCCGGATAATCTGCCAGCATTGAGCGATGCCAAGGCCACGGGGCTGTTCCGCATCCTGCAGGAGGCGCTGACCAATGTCATGCGCCATGCCAGGGCGCATACGGTGCAGATCGAGCTCAAGCATGAAAATGACTGGCTACGCATGACAGTGATCGACGATGGCGCCGGTTTCAGTCCCGATCAGCCACGCCCCACCTCCTTCGGCCTGGTCGGCATGCGTGAGCGGGTGCTGATGCTCGGTGGCAGCGTGACCCTGGAAAGCGAGCCGGGCGAGGGCACCAGCCTGAGCGTGGCCATCCCTCTTTAGTTAGGAGAAACACCGTGATTCGAGTGCTGGTGGCCGAAGACCACACCATTGTTCGTGAAGGCATCAAGCAATTGATCGGCCTGGCCAAGGACATGCTGGTAGCGGGCGAGGCCGGCAATGGCGAGCAGTTGCTCGAAACCCTGCGCCATACACCCTGCGAGGTGGTGCTGCTGGATATCTCGATGCCGGGCGTCAATGGTCTGGAGGCGATTCCGCGAATCCGCGCGCTGAACAGTCCGCCGGCCATCCTGGTGCTGTCGATGCACGACGAAGCGCAGATGGCGGCACGCGCGCTCAAGGCGGGGGCGGCAGGCTATGCGACCAAGGATAGCGACCCGGCGTTGCTGCTGACTGCGATCCGCCGCGTCGCCGGAGGTGGGCGTTACATCGACCCGGTGCTGGCCGACCGCATGGTCTTCGAGGTGGGGCTGACCGAGACCCGGCCGCTGCACACGCTGCTGTCGGAGCGTGAGTTCTCGGTGTTCGAACGTCTGGCCCAGGGTGCCAACGTCAACGACATCGCCCAGCAGCTGGCGCTGTCGAGCAAGACCATCAGTACCCACAAGGCGCGGTTGATGCAGAAGCTCAAGGTCAACTCGCTGGCCGAACTGGTGAAGTACGCCATGGAGCACAAGCTGGTCTGATTGCGACATGCATCTGTGGGAGCGTGCTTGCCCGCGAACACGGGCGTAGCCCGTGCCAGGCAGCGCGGTGTCTTTTTCGCGGGCAAGCCCGCTCCTACACCGGTTGAAGGTGTCGGGATGAGGAGTGTTCCAATCGCGTCATTCGTGTAGGGCAATCCCTACAACAACTCTTCCATCCGGATGATGGCATTCTCTCAGTACCCCCGATTTCCGGGGCTTTGCCGTTCTTCTAGTCTTTTGCCTACGCAGTCATTCCAACAAGAAGGTGCAGGGCATGAGCGAGGCGAATTCGAACGAGACGCTGGTCAGCTTCCGTGGTGTGCAGAAGAGCTACGACGGCGAATCGCTGATCGTCAAGGACCTCAACCTCGACATCCGCAAGGGCGAGTTCCTCACCCTGCTCGGCCCTTCCGGTTCGGGCAAGACCACCAGCCTGATGATGCTGGCCGGCTTCGAGACCCCAACCGCCGGTGAGATCCAGCTGGCCGGTCGCTCGATCAACAACGTGCCACCGCACAAGCGTGACATCGGCATGGTGTTCCAGAACTATGCGCTGTTCCCGCACATGACCGTCGCCGAGAACCTGGCATTCCCCCTGAGCGTACGCAACCTGAGCAAGACCGACATCAGCGAGCGGGTCAAGCGTGTGCTCAACATGGTCCAGCTCGACAGCTTCGCCAAGCGCTACCCCGGCCAGCTTTCCGGCGGCCAGCAGCAGCGTGTGGCGCTGGCGCGGGCACTGGTGTTCCAGCCGCAGCTGGTGCTGATGGACGAGCCGCTCGGTGCGCTCGACAAGCAGTTGCGCGAACACATGCAGATGGAGATCAAGCATATCCACCAGCGCCTGGGCGTGACCGTGGTCTATGTCACCCACGACCAGGGCGAGGCGCTGACCATGTCCGACCGCGTGGCGGTGTTCCACCAGGGTGAGATCCAGCAGATCGCCGACCCGCGCACCCTCTACGAAGAGCCCGCCAACACCTTCGTCGCCAACTTCATCGGCGAGAACAACCGCATCAACGGCACCTTGCTGGCGCGCAACGGTGAGCGCTGCCAGGTGCAACTGGCACGTGGCGAGAAGGTCGAGGCGCTGGCGGTGAACGTCGGCCAGGCCGGCGAGCCGGTGACCCTCTCGATCCGCCCCGAGCGCGTGCGCCTCAACGGCCACAGCGAGCATTGCGTCAACCGCTTCTCCGGCCGCGTGGCCGAGTTCATCTACCTGGGCGACCACGTGCGGGTGCGCCTGGAAGTCTGCGGCAAGGCCGACTTCTTCGTGAAGCAGCCAATCGCCGAGCTCGACCCGGCCCTGGCCGTGGGCGATGTGGTACCGCTTGGCTGGGAGGTGGAGCACGCCCGCGCGCTCGATCCGATTGCCGAAGCCCACTGATCGATTGCTTCACCAACCCTGTACTGTGGAGAGAATAATAATGCGCAAGCAGTTGAAACTGACCGCCCTGGCCCTGGGGCTGTTCACCGCGGGCCAGGCCCTGGCCGCGGACCTCACCGTGGTGTCTTTCGGCGGCGCCAACAAGGCAGCCCAGGTCAAGGCGTTCTACGAGCCATGGGAGAAGGCCGGCAAGGGCAAGATCGTCGCTGGTGAGTACAACGGCGAGATGGCCAAGGTCAAAGCCATGGTCGATACCAAGAGCGTGTCGTGGGACCTGGTGGAGGTGGAGTCGCCAGAGCTGGAGCGCGGTTGCCAGGAAGGCCTGTTCGAGGAGCTCGACCCCGCGCCGTTCGGCAACGCGGCCGACTACGTACCCGGTGCGATCCAGGGCTGCGGCGTAGGCTTCTTCGTGTGGTCCACGGTGCTGGCCTACAACGCCGACAAACTCCAGACCGCGCCCACCAGTTGGGCCGATTTCTGGGACACCAAGAAATTCCCCGGCAAGCGCGGCCTGCGCAAGGGCGCCAAGTACACCTTGGAATTCGCCCTGATGGCCGACGGCGTAGCGCCCAAGGATGTGTACTCGGTGCTGCAGACCAAAGCCGGTGTAGACCGCGCCTTCAAGAAGCTCGACGAGCTCAAGCCGAACATCCAGTGGTGGGAAGCCGGCGCCCAGCCGCCGCAGTACCTGGCCTCGGGTGACGTGGTCATGAGCTCGGCCTACAACGGCCGGATCGCTGCGGTACAGAAGGACAGCAACCTGAAGGTGGTGTGGAACGGCGGGATCTACGACTTCGACGCCTGGGCCATTCCGAAGGGTGCGAAGAACGTGGAAGAGGCGAAGAAGTTCATCGCCTATACCGTGCAACCGGCACAGCAGAAGATCTACTCCGAGAACATCGCCTACGGGCCTGCCAACTCCAAGGCCATCGAACTGCTGTCGGACGATGTGAAGAAGGACATGCCGACCACGCCCGAGAACATCGCCAACCAGGTGCAGATCGACGTGGCCTTCTGGGCCGACAACAGCGAGCAGTTGGAGCAACGCTTCAACGCCTGGGCTGCGAAGAAGTAACGCGCCTCAAAGGAGCGCCGGGGTTTGATCGGCGCTCCCTCGTTTTCTGTGTTTTTCGGAGTTCGCCATGGCCATTGCAGTGCCCCTGAATGAAGGCGCAGGTCCAAGTCTAAAACAGCGCCTCAAGCGCGCCGAACGGGTCAACCGCTGGAAGGCCCAGGCGTTGATCGCGCCGCTGGCGCTGTTCCTGCTGCTGGTGTTCCTCGTACCGATCGCCGCACTTTTGTACAAGAGCGTCGAAAACCCCGAGGTGGTCGCAGGCCTGCCGCGCACCGTTGAAGCCGTGTTGCAGTGGGACGGCAAGAGCCTGCCCGACGAGGCGGTATACAAGGCCCTCAGCGAGGACCTGGCCGAATCGCGCAAGAACCAGACCCTGGGCGAGCTTTCCAAGCGCTTGAACATGGAACTGGCCGGCTACCGCAGCCTGCTGTCCAAGACAGCACGTGCACTGCCGTTCAAGACCGAACCGGCTTCCTATAAAGAAGCCCTGCAAGCCCTTGATGAGCGCTGGGGCGACCCGGCCTACTGGCAGGCAATTCGCCGTAACACCAGCGAGGTGACACCTTTCTACCTGCTGGCCTCGCTGGATCACCGCATCGATGATCTGGGCGAACTGGCCAAGACCACCCCTGACCAGGCCATTTATCTGGACATTTTTGCCCGCACCCTGTGGATGGGGGTGGTGATCACCGTGATCTGCCTGGTGCTGGCCTATCCGCTCGCCTACCTGCTGGCCAACCTGCCGACCCGGCAGAGCAACCTGTTGATGATCCTGGTGCTGCTGCCGTTCTGGACTTCGATCCTGGTGCGGGTGGCGGCGTGGATCGTGCTGTTGCAGTCTGGCGGCCTGATCAATAGCGCGCTGATGGCCATTGGCATCATCGATCAGCCGCTGGAGCTAGTGTTCAACCGCACCGGGGTCTACATCTCCATGGTGCACATCCTGTTGCCGTTCATGATCCTGCCGTTGTACAGCGTGATGAAGGGCATTTCGCCGAGCTACATGCGGGCGGCGATTTCGCTGGGCTGTCATCCGTTCGCCAGCTTCTGGCGAGTGTATTTCCCGCAGACCTACGCTGGTGTCGGCGCCGGCTGCCTATTGGTGTTCATCCTTGCCATCGGCTACTACATCACCCCGGCCCTGCTGGGCAGCCCGAACGACCAGATGGTCAGCTATTTCGTCGCCTTCTATACCAACACCAGCATCAACTGGGGCATGGCCACGGCCCTGGGCGGCTTGCTGTTGCTGGCAACCGTGCTGCTGTACCTGATCTATAGCTGGCTGGTCGGCGCCAGCCGCCTGCGCCTGAGCTGAGGAGCCTTGTCATGCTGAGCCCTTACATGTCGCCCGTGGAGCGGGTCTGGTTCTACAGCCTGCGCATTCTCTGCGGCCTGATCCTGTTGTTCCTGGTCTTGCCGGTGCTGGTGATCATTCCGCTGTCGTTCAACAGCGGCAGCTTCCTGGTGTACCCGCTGCAAGGCTTTTCGCTGCAGTGGTACCAGGACTTCTTCGCCTCTGCCGAATGGATGCGCGCGCTGAAGAACAGCATCATCGTCGCTCCGGCGGCCACGGTACTGGCCATGGTGTTCGGCACCCTGGCCGCGATCGGCCTGACCCGCGGCGACTTCCCCGGCAAGTCGCTGGTGATGGCGCTGGTGATTTCGCCGATGGTGGTGCCGGTGGTGATCATCGGTGTGGCCAGCTACTTGTTCTTCGCGCCGCTGGGGATGGGTAACAGCTTCATTTCGTTGATCCTGGTGCACGCGGTGCTCGGTGTGCCGTTCGTGATCATCACCGTGTCGGCGACGCTTCAGGGCTTCAACTACAACCTGGTGCGCGCCGCAGCCAGCCTCGGCGCCTCGCCCTTGCTGACCTTCCGTCGGGTGACCTTGCCGCTGATTGCACCGGGAGTGATCTCCGGGGCGCTGTTCGCCTTCGCCACCTCGTTCGATGAAGTGGTGGTGACGTTGTTCCTCGCCGGGCCCGAGCAGGCGACCCTGCCGCGGCAGATGTTCAGCGGTATCCGCGAGAACCTCAGCCCGACCATTGCGGCGGCGGCCACGTTGCTGATTGCGTTTTCGGTGATCCTGCTGCTGACCCTGGAGTGGTTGCGCGGACGCAGCGAGAAGTTGCGGACCCAGCAGCCGGCCTGATCCTGCGGCGGCTGCACCGGCCTCATCGCGGGACAAGCCCGCTCCCACGGTTGCCCCGCTGCTCATGAGGGCAGCGTTGTACTGGTAGGAGCGGGCTTGCCCGCGAAGAGGCCAGTGCAACCGTTGCCGATTTCGGGCACTGCTCGACACCAATTGATACCAATCAGCCCCCGTCCACTTCCCTGAGTTACAATGCGCGCCACCGTGATTTCCACCACATAGGTGCGCCATGCAGCCCTACGCTATTGCCCCCTCCATTCTTTCCGCCGATTTCGCCCGCCTGGGTGAGGACGTCGACAAGGTTCTGGCCGCCGGGGCCGACATCGTTCACTTCGATGTCATGGACAACCACTACGTGCCTAACCTGACCATCGGCCCGATGGTCTGCACGGCACTGCGCAAGTACGGCGTGACCGCGCCGATCGATGTGCACCTGATGGTCAGCCCGGTCGACCGCATCATCGGCGACTTCATCGAGGCCGGCGCGACCTACATCACCTTCCACCCGGAAGCGTCGCAACACATCGACCGTTCGCTGCAACTGATCAAGGACGGCGGCTGCAAGGCCGGCCTGGTATTCAACCCGGCCACCAGCCTGGACGCACTGAAATACGTGATGGACAAGGTCGACATGGTCCTGCTGATGAGCGTCAACCCAGGCTTCGGCGGGCAGAAGTTCATCCCCGGCACCCTCGACAAGCTGCGCGAGGCCCGCGCCCTGATCGATGCCAGCGGACGTGATATCCGCCTGGAGATCGATGGCGGCGTCAACGTCGGCAACATCCGCGAAATCGCCGCTGCTGGCGCCGACACCTTCGTGGCCGGTTCGGCGATCTTCAACGCCCCGGACTACCAGGAAGTGATCGCCAAGATGCGTGCCGAACTGGCCCAGGCCCGCCCATGAGTGGCTTCGAGCAGCTGTTCCCGGGGACGCTGCCCAGGCTGGTGATGTTCGATCTGGACGGTACGTTGATCGATTCGGTACCGGACCTGGCCGCCGCCGTGGACCGCATGCTGCTCGAACTCGGGCGCCCGCCCGCAGGGCTGGATGCCGTGCGCCAGTGGGTGGGCAACGGTGCCGAGGTGCTGGTGCGCCGCGCCCTGGCCGGCGGCATCGAGCACGACGCTGTCGATGCGCAACTGGCCGAGCGTGCGCTGGCACTGTTCATGGAAGCTTATGGTGAAAGCCATGAGCTGACCGTGGTCTACCCGGGCGTGCGCGACACCTTGCGCTGGTTGCGCAAGCAGGGCGTGGAGATGGCCCTGATCACCAACAAGCCCGAACGCTTTGTCGGGCCGTTGCTGGACCAGATGAAGATTGGTCGCTATTTCCGCTGGATCATCGGTGGCGACACCCTGCCACAGAAAAAGCCCGACCCGGCGGCGCTGCTGTTCGTCATGAAGATGGCCGGCATCGCACCCGAGCAGTCGCTGTTCGTCGGCGACTCGCGCAGTGACGTGCAGGCGGCCAGGGCCGCGGGGGTCAAGAGCGTCGGCCTGACCTACGGCTACAACCACGGCCGGCCGATCGACGAGGAATCACCGAGCCTGGTACTCGACGATCTGCGCCTGCTGCTGCCCGGTTGCTTAGTCACCGACACTGGGATAACGTGGGCGGACCTTCAAGCCTCCCAAGACAGAGACTCCACTGTGGGTGTTACCGGCAAATTCTGGATGAAAGTCATCAAGGCCCTGGCCCGTTGGCGCTGGCGCGCCTGACTCCCGCTCGCCGGCGCCTGCCGGCCCGTCCGCTTGCCCGAACCCATTGCTGCTTGCCACGAGGCTACCCATGACCCGCGAAGAATTCCTGCGCCTGGCCGCTGCCGGCTACAACCGCATTCCCCTGGCCTGTGAAACCCTGGCCGACTTCGATACGCCGCTGTCGATCTACCTGAAGCTTGCCGACCAGGCCAACTCTTATCTGCTCGAGTCCGTGCAGGGCGGGGAGAAGTGGGGGCGCTACTCGATGATCGGTTTGCCTTCGCGCACGGTGATGCGCGTGCACGGCTACCGTGTGAGCATCCTGCACGATGGCGTCGAGGTAGAGAGCCACGAGGTCGAAGATCCACTGGCATTCGTCGAGTCGTTCAAGGACCGCTACAAGGTCGCCGACATTCAAGGCCTGCCGCGCTTCAATGGTGGCCTGGTCGGCTATTTCGGCTATGACTGCGTGCGCTATGTCGAGAAGCGCCTGGGCGCCTGCCCGAACCCGGATCCGCTGGGGGTGCCGGACATCCTGCTGATGGTCTCCGACGCCGTGGTGGTGTTCGACAACCTGGCCGGCAAGATGCATGCGATCGTGCTGGTCGACCCGTCTGAGGAGCAGGCCTTCGAGCAGGGCAAGGCGCGTCTGGAGGGCTTGCTCGACACGCTGCGTCAGCCGATCACTCCGCGTCGGGGACTGGACCTCAGCGGGCCGATGGCCGCTGAGCCTGAATTCCGCTCCAGCTACACCCGGGACGACTACGAGAATGCGGTCGGGCGGATCAAGGAGTACATCCTCGCTGGCGACTGCATGCAGGTCGTGCCGTCGCAGCGCATGTCCATCGACTTCAAGGCTGCGCCCATCGACCTGTACCGGGCGCTGCGCTGCTTCAACCCGACGCCCTACATGTACTTCTTCAACTTCGGCGACTTCCATGTGGTCGGCAGCTCGCCGGAAGTGCTGGTGCGGGTCGAGGACAATCTGGTCACCGTACGTCCGATCGCCGGCACCCGCCCACGCGGCGCCAACGAGGAGGCCGACCGCGCGCTGGAAGACGACTTGCTGTCGGACGACAAGGAAATCGCCGAGCACCTGATGCTGATCGACCTGGGGCGCAACGATGTGGGGCGTGTGTCGTCCACGGGCAGCGTGCGCCTGACCGAGAAAATGGTGATCGAGCGTTATTCGAACGTCATGCATATCGTCTCGAACGTCACCGGCGAGCTGGCCGAGGGGCTGACGGCGATGGACGCACTGCGAGCGATCCTGCCGGCCGGCACCTTGTCGGGCGCGCCGAAGATCCGGGCGATGGAGATCATCGACGAGCTGGAGCCGGTCAAGCGGGGTGTCTATGGTGGTGCAGTGGGTTACTTTGCCTGGAACGGCAACATGGACACCGCCATTGCCATCCGTACTGCGGTGATCAAGGACGGCGAGCTGCACGTACAAGCCGGTGGCGGTATCGTTGCCGACTCGGTGCCGGCACTGGAGTGGGAAGAGACAATCAACAAGCGGCGGGCGATGTTCCGGGCCGTGGCGCTTGCCGAGCAGACGCCGCGCGGCTGATGGATGAAGAAACGGCGCTCTGGTGAGCGCCGTTTTTTTTGGTGGTGTGAGGGGGCTGCTGTGCAGCCCATCGCGGGGCCAGCCCGCTCCTACAGGTTCACTGCAATTTCTGTAGGAGCGGGCTGGCCACGCGATGGGTTAACCCTCAAAAGTCCAGGCTCACCGCCAGGCTGACGCCCTGCTGACGCAGCTCATCACTCTTGCGCCAGTTGTAGTTCCCCCGCAGGTTCACCCCCGGCACCAGTTCATGGCTGAGGCCCAGGCTTGCCCGGGTCAGGTTGCTGTGCGGCGTGTAGCCGGCCAGGGTGAAGTCGTTGCCCGGCAGGGTGGTCAGGTGCATGGTCAGGTCCTGGCGGTCATCCTCGAACTCGTGCTCGCGCGCGACCTCGGCGAACAACCGCGTGCTTGGCAGCACCTGCACAGTGCCCAGCAGGCCCGCGCCCAGTCGGCGGGACTTGCGCTCCTGATCATCGAAGCTCAGGGCCGTCGAGCGACCGCTCTTCTCGTCATAACCATCGACCTTGACCCGTGCATAGTCGGCGCTGATGAACGGAGCCAGTTGCCAACGGCTCTCGTCGGCGGCCAGGTTGTAGCCCAGCCGTCCACTGATGGCCCAGGCCTCGCCATCGGTGTCGCCTTTCTCGGTGCGTTCGCTGGCGCCGAGGGCAAAGCTGCGCTTGAGGTCGCTGTAGTCCAGGTGGCCGGCAGTCAGCGTCGTATCGGCCCACCAGCGGTTCTGGCGGAACTGGGCGAAGGCACTGGCCAGGTAGCTGTCGAGCTTGTAGTCCGAGTCCTGTTGGCCTGCCTCCAGTTTCTGTCTGTAGACGCCCGCTGCCAGACCGACGCGCCAGGCATCATCGAGCCGGTAGCTGCCGCCGAGGGTCAGGTTGTAGCCGCGGCCATCGCCACTTGCCGAACTGCGCTGGCTGCCGAAATCCAGGTCCTGGGCGCCGGTGGCGACGAAGGCTTGCCACTGGCCGACCGCCTGCCAGGGTGTCTGCCGCTGGTTGCGCAGCTCATCCTGGTGAGCACGCAAGCTGGCGTGGGCCATTTCCGGAAGCAGCGTCAGTTCCCAAGGGGCGGCGAGGATGGAGTAGGCGTAGTCGGCGATCAGTTGCTGGCCAGCAATGGTTGGATGTACCGAGTCGTTGAACAGCAGCCGGGTTGGGTCGGGGTTGCTGCCGTTGGCGCCATAGACCGGGTTTTGCACGCAGCTGTCGCCGCTGTAGCAAGTGCCGACCAGATTCTGGTCTGCGGCCAGGCCGAACTCCGCCGGGCTGCGCAGTGCTTCGCCGAGCAAGGTGGGGATGTTCAGCGGGATGATTTCGGCATCGATCTGGCGCAATTGGTTGAGTAGCGACTGGTTGAACACGCCCGAGAGCTGCGACAGCGGCCCCTGCTGTGGTGTACCGCTGAAGTTCGGGGTCTGCCCCAGGTCGGGCAGCAGCCACACCATGATGTAGCGCGCCCCGCCCTGTTGCAGGGCCTGGGCGCTGGCGGCGAGGCGCGCACCTGCGGCGGCTGCATCGGCGGCGCTGTTGACGCGGCCTTGAAGGAAGTCGTTGCCGCCGCCGGTGATGTAATAAAGGGCATTCGGATCGGCCTGCAGGCCATTGGCCAGGTAGCCCGGGCGTTCGCGCAGGACGGTCCCGGCTCCCTGGTTGCCCGGCGGTACGATCAGCTCGGAAGAGTCGGTGATGGAGTCGAGGATCTGGTCGGTCCGGTAGCCGCCGACTGCCCAGTTGTTGCCGTCCGGACGAATTCCCAGGGAGGTCGACGGGTTGAGCTGGTCCGGGTCGATGCCGAGGCGCCCGCCGAGGATCATTGGCGATACCGGGGCGAAGTTGCCATTGGCATCACGATTGGTGAAGCGTCGGCCCTCGGTGCCACCGGTGAGGTCAGGGAACTGCCCGGCATCGCTGAGGCTGTCGCCGAACACGATCAGCGAAGAGTATGGCGAGGGTGCTGCCATGGCCTGGCTGCAGGCGAGGGTGAGCAGGCACAGGGCCGTGCGCAGGAAAGGTGGCTGTCGCATGTGTGAAGTTCCTTTTCATTGTTTTTATGGAGACAAGCCCGAAGACCTTAGCAAAAAAGCGCGCGGTCCGTTCGTTTCCCGGTATTTACGGCGTATTGCGCCTCTCGTCGCGGTAGGCTACTGTGCCGGGACGTATGAGCGAGAACTACCCCGTGTTGATCGTCAGCAAACTCCTGATGCGCGTTATCAAGGCTCACGCCCGTTGGCGTTGGCGCGCCTGACTCTTTCTCCTGCCGGTCCTGTCCGGCCCGTCCCCGTTTGCCCTCCTGTCGTTCCAGTTTCGCCGTCGCGGCAGAACCGCGCCCATGGCCGACGCAGGAAGGTTCGAAAGCACAGTCAGTAGATTCAAGAGGTTGCCCCCAGATGTTACTGATGATCGACAATTACGACTCCTTCACCTACAACGTCGTCCAGTACCTCGGCGAGTTGGGTGCCGAGGTCAAGGTCATTCGCAACGACGAACTGACCATCGCCCAGATCGAAGCCCTCAACCCGGAGCGCATCGTCGTCTCGCCCGGCCCTTGCACGCCCAGTGAGGCAGGCGTTTCCATCGAGGCCATCCTGCACTTTGCCGGCAAGCTGCCGATCCTCGGCGTGTGCCTGGGTCACCAGTCCATCGGCCAGGCGTACGGCGGTGACGTGGTGCGGGCCCGCCAGGTAATGCACGGCAAGACCAGCCCAGTGTTACACCGCGACCTGGGCGTGTTCGCCGGCCTGAACAACCCGTTGACCGTGACCCGCTACCATTCGCTGGTGGTCAAGCGCGAAACCCTGCCGGACTGCCTCGAAGTTACCGCCTGGACTGCCCATGAAGACGGTTCGGTCGACGAGATCATGGGCTTGCGTCACAAAACCCTGAACATCGAAGGGGTGCAGTTCCACCCCGAGTCCATCCTCACCGAGCAGGGTCACGAGCTGTTCGCCAATTTCCTCAAGCAGACCGGCGGCCGCCGCTAAGGACCGATCATGGATATCAAGAGCGCGCTGAGCCGCATCGTCGGCCACCTGGACCTGTCCACAGAAGAAATGCGCGATGTCATGCGTCAGATCATGACAGGACAATGCACCGAGGCGCAGATCGGCGCCTTCCTGATGGGCATGCGCATGAAGAGCGAGAGCATCGACGAGATCGTCGGTGCTGTTTCGGTCATGCGTGAGCTGGCCGACAAGGTCGAGCTCAAGAGCCTCGACGGCGTGGTCGACATTGTCGGCACCGGCGGCGACGGGGCCAACATCTTCAACGTATCCACGGCCTCGGCCTTTGTGCTCGCCGCGGCCGGTTGCCCGGTGGCCAAGCACGGCAACCGGGCGGTGTCCGGCAAGAGCGGCAGCGCCGACCTGCTGGAGGCGGCCGGTATCTACCTGAACCTTACGCCGGTACAGGTGGCCCGCTGCATCGATAGCCTGGGGATCGGTTTCATGTTCGCCCAGACTCACCACAGCGCAATGAAGCATGCCGCTGGCCCGCGCCGCGACCTGGGCCTGCGCACGCTCTTCAACATGCTCGGCCCGCTTACGAATCCGGCCGGTGTGAAGCACCAGGTGGTTGGCGTGTTCACCCAGGCCCTGTGCCGCCCGCTGGCCGAAGTGTTGCAGCGCCTGGGCAGCAAGCATGTGCTGGTGGTGCACTCCAAGGATGGCCTGGACGAATTCAGCCTGGCCGCACCGACCTTCGTTGCGGAACTGAAGAACGGTGAGATCACCGAGTACTGGGTAGAACCGGAAGACCTTGGCATGAAGAGCCAGAGCCTGCACGGCCTGGCGGTCGAGGATCCGCAGGCTTCGCTGGCGCTGATCCGTGACGCCCTGGGCCGCCGCAAGACCGAAAATGGCCAGAAAGCTGCCGAAATGATCGTGCTCAACGCCGGCGCCGCGCTGTATGCCGCCGACCACGCGATGAGCCTGAAATCGGGCGTCGAACTCGCCCACGATGTACTGCACACCGGCCTTGCCTGGGAAAAACTCCAGGAGCTGGGCGCCTTTACCGCGGTATTCAAGCAGGAGAACGGAGCATGAGCGTACCGACGGTACTGGAAAGAATCATCGCCCGCAAGTTTCAGGAAGTGGCCGAGCGCAGCGCGCGCGTGAGCCTCGCCGAGCTGGAGCGTCTGGCCAAGGTCGCCGATGCTCCGCGCGGCTTTGCCAACGCCTTGATCGAACAGGCCAAGCGCAAGCAGCCGGCGGTCATCGCTGAAATCAAGAAGGCCTCGCCGAGCAAGGGCGTGATCCGCGAGCACTTCGTGCCTGCGGAAATCGCGGTCAGCTACGAGAAGGGCGGCGCGACCTGCCTGTCGGTACTCACCGACGTGGATTACTTCCAGGGCGCTGACGAATACCTGCAACAGGCCCGCGCCGCCGTGTCGCTGCCGGTGATTCGCAAGGACTTCATGGTCGATCCCTACCAGATCGTCGAAGCCCGCGCCCTGGGCGCCGACTGCGTGCTGCTGATCGTCTCGGCACTGGACGATGTGAAGATGGCCGAGCTTGCCGCCACTGCCAAGGATGTCGGTCTCGATGTGCTGGTGGAGGTGCACGATGGCGATGAGCTGGAGCGCGCGCTGAAAACCCTCGACACGCCGCTGGTGGGGGTCAACAACCGCAACCTGCACACCTTCGAGGTCAGCCTGGATACCACACTCGACCTGCTGCCGCGCATTCCGCGTGACCGCCTGGCGATCACCGAGAGCGGTATCCTCAACCGCGCCGACGTGGAGCTGATGGAAATCAACGAAGTGTATTCGTTCCTGGTGGGCGAGGCCTTCATGCGGGCCGAGCAGCCGGGCTTGGAACTGCAGCGGCTGTTCTTCCCGGATCAGGTGAAGAAGACTGTTCAGCCTCTGGACTGATCAAGATACGGAAGCCGGCTTGATGCCGGCTTTTTTGTATGCCTGTTCTGGCCCTTTCGTGGGCAAGTGGACCTAACTTCCAAGGTGGATCAATGACCGATCAACCCCTGGCCCTCACCGTCGAGCAGGGCCTGCACGCCGAACAGGAGCTGCTCGCCGCCGTCTGCCGTGGCGAGCGTGAATCTGGTGTGCTCTTCTGGCGCCCCACCGACCATGCGCTGGTCATGCCACGGCGCATGAGCCGGGTCGATAATTTCGAAGCTGCCTGTGCGGAGCTGGCGATTGCCGGCTGGCCCGTGCTGCTGCGTGAAACCGGTGGTGAACCCGTGCCGCAATCCCATTCGACGGTGAACGTGGCGCTGGTCTACGTCGCACCGCGCAGCGAAGGCGATCACGGACGCATCGAGAACGCATACGAGCGCTTGTGCCTGCCGCTGTGCGATGTCTTGCGCGAATGGGGTGGTGTGGCGTCGGTCGGGGAGATCGAAGGTGCGTTCTGCGATGGTCGCTACAACGTCAATCTCAACGGCCGCAAGCTGGTCGGCACTGCCCAGCGCTGGCGCCAGGGGCTGGGCGGCAAGCGCCCGGTGGTGCTGGTGCATGGGGCGCTGCTGCTGGACAACGAGCGTGAGTCGATGGTGGCGGCGGTCAATCGTTTCAACGAATGTTGTGGGCTGGAGCAACGCTGCCGTGCCGACAGCCATATTGCCTTGCATGAAGTGGCGCCCGCAGTCCCTTGGTTCGAACGGCTGTCCCAGGCCTACGCCGAGGTGATCGCGGCGCTGCCCGAGGATTAACGGGTGCCGTAGACCACCATGGTCTTGCCCTTGACCTGCACCAGGCTGCGTTCCTCGAGATCCTTGAGCACGCGGCCGACCATCTCGCGCGAGCAGCCGACGATCCGACCGATTTCCTGACGGGTGATCTTGATCTGCATACCGTCGGGGTGGGTCATGGCATCTGGCTGCTTGCACAGGTCGAGCAGGCAACGAGCGACGCGGCCGGTGACGTCGAAGAAGGCCAGGTCGCCGACCTTGCGCGTGGTGTTGCGCAGGCGCTGGGCCATCTGGCTGCCAAGGGCGTAGAGAATGTCCGGATCGTGGCGGGCCAGCTCGCGGAACTTGTCGTAGCTGATCTCGGCCACCTCGCATTCGGTCTTGGCCCGTACCCAGGCACTGCGCTGCTGTTCGGGGCCCGCCGGTTCGAACAACCCCAGCTCACCGAAGAAATCACCATTGTTGAGGTAGGCGATGATCATCTCGTGACCTTCGTCGTCCTCGATCAGGATGGTCACCGAACCCTTGACGATGAACGACAGCGTCTCGGCTCGGTCGCCGGCGCAGATGATGTTGCTCTTGGCGGCATAGCGGCGGCGTTGGCAGTGCACCAGCAGCTTGTCGATATTCTTGATCTTGGCAGGGAGTGCTGAGGCTACCATCACGAAATCCTGTTCGAGCGACGCAGAGGCATTTTGTAGGAGGTTACTGACAGGGGCGCCAGTGATTTGGCGTCAGCTTATCAGACACTTTGGGTTTATCGGCATGAAACCCTAACGTCTTGAGCTTTTCCGACGGCGCTACAAGGTCTAAGCTGACGGCCTTTTACGAAATCAGGAGTCCGGATAGATGAAGGCGCGCATCCAGTGGGCCGGTGAGGCCATGTTCCTCGGTGAGTCGGGGAGTGGGCATGTCGTGGTCATGGACGGTCCTCCCGAGGCTGGCGGTCGTAACCTGGGCGTCCGCCCGATGGAGATGCTGCTGCTCGGCCTGGGTGGCTGCAGCAGTTTCGATGTGGTCAGCATCCTGAAGAAGTCCCGACAGGCGGTGGAAAGCTGCGAAGCCTTCCTTGAGGCCGAGCGAGCCAGCGAAGATCCGAAGGTGTTCACCAAGATCCACCTGAATTTCGTGGTCAAAGGCCGCGGGCTGAAGGAAGCGCAGGTCAAGCGGGCAGTGGAGCTGTCGGCCGAGAAATATTGCTCGGCCTCGATCATGCTTGATCGGGCGGGCGTGGAAATCACCCATGGCTACGAGATCGTGGAGCTGGGTTGAGACTGTGGGGCCGCCTGGCGGCCCCGGTTTTCAGTCACGCAGGGCTGGCAGCGCGTCCAGTAGCCATTGCGGCAGTTTTGCCCGCAACGATTGACTCAGTCGTTCACGACGCTTCTGGTAGGCCAGGCCTAGGCCGATCACGCCAAGCCCGATCAATGTGATCACCACCGGGAACAGCAGCGACTCGGCGAACACGTCATACGACAGGTAGCCCAGGTACGCAGCCACGCCCATGGCACCGAATACCATGAACATCGGGCGGCGCAGCAGCACTGCACATCCCATCAGGCCAAGGTTGATCAGGCAATAGAGCGCCTTGCCCACTTCACTGTCGCTGTTCATCGAAGTCAGCCCGCCCCAGAAGGCCAGAAGCCCTGCCAGGTAACCCCAGTAGGCGTAGTCGCGGCGCGTGCGACCGTCCACTGCCAGGAACGCGGCCAGCAACAGCAGGCCGAACCACACCGAGACGTTCTGGCGCTGCTCCCAACTGAACACTTCGCCGTAGAACCATTCGCTGAGGTCCATGGACATGAACCACAGGGCCACCGCGATTGGCATCACGATGAAGGGGAAAGGCACCAGGCGCAGCATCGCCAGCCCGGCGACGACGGTTGCCGCTTCCATCAGCAGCCAGCCGCCTTGCACGTATGTGTAGTACTGGTGGTAGTCGAACTGCACGTCATCCAGCGGCCACCAGCCGAGCAGGCGTTCGAGGGCGAACACTGCCAGCGGTACGATGCTCACGGCGACGGCGGCCAGAACCCCGGCGGCAATGGCCTGCCCGCGACGCTGGAGTGACAGGGCGAACAGGGTAAGGCTGGCGATATAGAGCAGGGCGATGGCGAGCAGGGCCGAGTCACCAATGCGCATCCACGCCTCGGTGAGCAGCCAGCCCATGGCCGCCATGATCAGCAGTGCGCCGAAGTAGAAGGCGACATGGGCCAACTGGAACCGGCCCTGTTGCTGCGGTTGCTGGCGCAGGAATTCGAGCAGTGCCCGATCCTGGCCTGGCTGGAGGACGCCGGCGCTTACCGCGCTGGCCAGATCCTTGGCATCGAAGCGCTCGGTCATCGGTGGGGCCTAGATGCGGTAGGTGCTCTTGGTCATCACCTTGGCCAGCAGGCTCATGCCGAAACGCACCGGGGCCGGGAAACGATAGCCGCCGGCTTCCAGAGCGGATTCGGCGTGTTGCTCTTCATCGACGCGCATCTGTTCGAGAATGGCGCGGGATTTTTCGTCTTCTTCGGGGATCTGTTCGAGGTGCTCGTCCAGGTGCTTGCAGACCTGGTGCTCGGTGGCGGCGACGAAGCCCAGGCTGACCTTGTCGCTGACCAGGCCGGCGAGGGCACCGATGCCGAACGACATGCCGTAGAACAGCGGGTTGAGCACACTTGGGTGGCTGCCCAGTTGGCGGATGCGCTGCTCGCACCAGGCCAGGTGGTCGATTTCTTCCTCGGCGGCATGCTCCATGGCCTTGCGTACCTGCGGCAGCTTGGCGGTCAGGGCCTGACCTTGGTAGAGCGCCTGGGCGCAGACCTCACCGGTATGGTTGATGCGCATCAGGCCGGCAATATGGCGGGTCTGGGACTCGTCCAGCTCGGCATCCGGCTGGATGATCGCAGGCGAGGGACGGGAAGGTTGGCCGCTGAAGGGCAGCAGGGTGCGCATGGCGGTATCAGCCTGCAGCAACAAGCGGTCGAGCGGCGAATAGTGACGTTCGGTAGCCATCGGGCACCTCCACTAAAGTGATGCCCGACAGTTTAACTCAATCATGCCGGATGGGCTTGCCTTGGGTCAGCCCGGCGGCCAGTTCATCTGACGCTGGCCGAGCACGTGCATGTGAATGTGGTAGACCGTCTGCCCACCCTTGGGGTTGCAGTTCATGACCACGCGGAAACCTTCCTCGCAGCCCTGCTCGACGGCCAGGCGCTGGGCGGTGAACAGGATGTGGCCAGCCAGGGCCTTGTCCTCTTCGGTCAGGTCGTTGAGGGTCCGGATGTGCTTTTTCGGGATGACCAGAAAATGTACCGGCGCTGCAGGGGCGATATCCTTGAAGGCCAGGATCTGGTCGTCTTCGTAGATGATATCCGCCGGGATTTCCCGGTTGATGATCTTGAGGAATAGATCGTCCACGTCACTTGCTCCTTGGTGAGGGTCGAAGCGCAGTGTACTCAGCGAGGCGCTGCTCGGACAGAGGTCATTCGGCGCCGATCGGGCAGTAGCGACGATGGATCACGCCCGCCAGCTTGCGGCTCAACCAGCGCGGCAGAAGGCGTGGGGCGAAGGCCAGCCAGCGATTGCGTCGGCCCGGCATGATCAGGGCGCGGTTCTTGTCCAGCGCGCGCACGGTGTAGAGCGCCACTTCTTCGGCGCTCAGGCAGCGCGAACTGCCCTCCAGGCGCGGGATGTGTCGTTTTGCCGAGTGGATCGGGCCCGGGCACAAAACCGACACCTTGACCCCGGTACGACGCAGTTCTTCGCGCAGGGCTTCCGAGAAATTCAGTACATAGGCCTTGCTGGCGCTGTAGCACGCCATCCACGGACCCGGCGCGGCGCTGGCCAGTGACGCCACGTTGAGGATCTGGCCGCCACCGTGCACCGCCATCAGGTTGCCGATGGCGTGGCACAGGCGGGTGAGGGCGAGGATATTGACCTCCAGCAGGTCTTGTTCGTCGGCCCACTCATGGGCCAGGAAGGGCCCATAGGTGCGCTGCCCGGCACAGTTGACCAGCAGGTCGATGCGCCGCTCGCCCTCTTCCAGCTCGAGTACGAACCCCGAGAGGCGCAAAGGCTGGCTGAGGTCGCAGGCGCGCAGCAAGACCTCGACGCCGAAGCGCTGGGTCAGCTCGACCGCGATTGGCTCAAGGGTTTCGCGGTGGCGTGCCACCAGGATCAGGTTGCGCCCGCGCCGCGCCAGGGCCTCCGCCAGGGCCAGGCCCAGGCCGCTGGAAGCTCCGGTGATCATGGCGTAACGGGTCATGCAAGGCTCCTGGGGGCGGAAGAGGGCGCCTAGTGTACAGCTTGGCTGGGGCTGTTGTGGTCTTTTGCAGGGCTTCAGCGCGCCAGTTCAGCGGTGCGAAGCTGGGCGGCTCGGTATTCGTCACGCAGGCGCTCGATCAGCGCTGCCGTATCGGGCAGGTCATGGATACCGCCCGCGCCCTGGCCCGCCGACCACACGGTTTTCCAGGCCTTGGCCTCTTCATCCAGCGGTTTGAGCTTCACCTCGCCCAGGTTGTGCTTGAGCGCGGCCATGTCGTAACCGGCCTGCTCGAGGCTCTGGCGCAGGAAACTGGCCGGCACACCCGAGACCGCCGGGGTGTGGACGATGTCGGCGGCGTGGGCATCGAGCAGCATTTGTTTGTAGGCGTCCTGGGCTTGGCTCTCGCGAGTGGCGATGAAGCGTGTGCCCATGTAGGCGAGGTCCGCGCCCAGCAGACGTGCTGCGAGGATTTCGTGACCGTGGTTGATGCAACCGGCCAACAGCAGAGTCTTGTCGAAGAACTGGCGAATCTCCGCGACCAGGGCGAAGGGGCTCCAGGTCCCGGCATGACCGCCGGCACCCGCAGCCACGGCGATCAGGCCATCAACGCCGGCCTCGGCGGCTTTCTCGGCGTGACGACGGGTGGTGACATCGTGGAACACCAGGCCGCCATAGCCGTGCACCGCGTCTACCACCTCCTTCGCAGCGCCCAGGCTGGTGATCACGATCGGCACCCGGTGCTCCACGCACAGGGCGAGGTCGGCCTGCAGGCGCGGGTTGCTCGGGTGCACGATCAGGTTCACGGCATAAGGCGCAGGTGCCTGCAATTGCGCAAGGCCCGCCTCGATCTCCTCCAGCCAGGCCTTGAAGCCGGCGCTGTCGCGCTGGTTCAGCGCCGGAAAGCTACCCACCACACCGTTGGCGCAGCAAGCCAGTACCAGCTGCGGATTGGAGATCAGGAACATCGGCGCGGCGACCACGGGCAGTCGCAGGCGGTGTTCGAGTGTTGCAGGCAGGGACATGGCAAGGCTCCTTCGCTCAGGGGTTATGCTCAGAACGGTTTGACCACCACCAGAATTACGATGGCCAGCAGGATCAGCACCGGTACTTCGTTGAACCAGCGGTAGTACACATGGCTGCGGGTGTTCTGTCCGGCGGCGAAGCGTTTGCGCTGTGCGCCGCATACGTGATGGTAGCCGGTCAGCAGGATCACCAGGGTCAGCTTGGCGTGCAGCCAGCCCTGGCTCAGCCAGCCGGGCGTCAGGTAGAGCATCCAGATACCGAACACGTAGGTTGCGATCATCGCCGGGTTCATGATGCCGCGGTACAGCTTGCGCTCCATGGTGACGAAGCGTTCCTGGCTGATGCTGTCCTGGCTCTGGGCGTGGTAGACGAACAGGCGCGGCAGGTAGAACAGGCCGGCGAACCAGCAGACCACGCTGACGATATGCAGCGCCTTGATCCAGAGATAGAGCATGGGGGAGTTCCTTCAGGTTTTCACGGTGGTCAGATAGTAGTGGTCCGGCACTGCGAAGGGGTACCCAAGAGTTGTTACAGGCGTCACGTAACCCTATTATCGTGCGCTTTCCAGTGGTCTCGTTGATGAGGGGCAAGCGTTATGATCAAGGTCGGTATCGTCGGCGGCACGGGTTACACCGGTGTCGAACTGTTGCGCCTGCTGGCACAGCACCCACAGGCCGAGGTAGCGGTCATCACGTCGCGCTCCGAGGCGGGTGTCGCGGTGGCCGACATGTACCCGAACCTGCGCGGCCACTATGACGGCCTGCAGTTCAGCGTCCCGGACAGCAAGGCTCTCGGTGCCTGTGATGTGGTGTTCTTCGCCACACCGCATGGCGTTGCCCATGCCCTGGCCGGCGAGCTGCTGGCCGCCGGGACCAAAGTCATCGACCTGTCTGCCGACTTCCGTCTGCAGGACGCCGTCGAGTGGGGCAAGTGGTACGGCCAGCCGCATGGCGCGCCGGAACTGCTCAAGGATGCCGTCTACGGCCTGCCTGAAGTGAACCGCGAGAAGATCCGCCAGGCGCGTCTGATCGCCGTGCCAGGCTGCTACCCGACCGCGACCCAGCTTGGTTTCCTGCCACTGCTCGAAGCGGGTCTGGCCGATCCGTCGCGCCTGATTGCCGACTGCAAGTCGGGTGTCAGTGGCGCAGGCCGCGGTGCTGCAGTGGGCTCGCTGTTCTGCGAGGCTGGCGAAAGCATGAAGGCCTATGCGGTCAAAGGCCACCGTCACCTGCCGGAAATCAGCCAAGGCCTGCGCCTGGCGGCGGGCAAGGATATCGGCCTGACCTTCGTACCTCACCTGACCCCGATGATCCGCGGTATTCACGCCACTCTCTACGCGAATGTGGTCGACACCTCGGTCGACCTGCAGGCGCTGTTCGAAAAGCGCTACGCGAACGAGCCGTTCGTCGACGTGATGCCGGCCGGCAGCCACCCAGAGACGCGCAGCGTGCGCGGCGCCAACGTCTGCCGTATTGCCGTTCATCGCCCGCAGGGTGGTGATCTGGTGGTGGTGCTGTCGGTGATCGACAATCTGGTCAAGGGCGCGTCCGGCCAGGCAGTGCAGAACCTGAACATCCTGTTCGGGCTGGATGAGCGCATGGGCCTTTCCCACGCGGGGCTGCTGCCTTAATCGTCAAGCAGGTGAAAAGGCCCGCCCCGTGCGGGCCTTTTGGTTTGTCTCGACCAAAGCCGCACAATTCTTGACCAATTTTCTCGGAGAAGCGGATAATGCGCGTCATCGAGTTTTATGGCGGCTTACGCCGGGAGAACCAACATGAGCGTCGAAACCTTCACCCCCACCGCTTTGGAGTTTACCCAAGGGGCTGCGCACAAGGTGAAGACCCTGGTATCCGAGGAAGGCAATGATCGCCTCAAGCTGCGTGTGTTCGTCACAGGCGGCGGTTGCTCGGGTTTCCAGTACGGCTTCACTTTCGATGAAGACGTGGCCGATGACGACACCATTGTCGAGCGCGAAGGCGTTTCGCTGGTCGTCGATCCAATGAGCTTCCAGTACCTGGCCGGTGCTGAAGTGGACTACCAGGAAGGTCTGGAAGGCTCGCGCTTCGTGATCAAGAACCCGAATGCCGCCACCACCTGCGGGTGCGGTTCGTCGTTCTCGATCTGAGTCCGGCTTCAACGAAAAAAACCCCCCCCCGCGGCGGGGG
>NZ_JABWRO010000028.1:0-47993 GCF_014268985.1 Pseudomonas sp. RW10S2
GCGAAAAGAACACCACAGTCCTACAGTAGTGGCGCCACCGTCGGCTCCTGCCGCGGCCAAGCGTCGAGTACCGCCTTGAACAGCGTCGCCAGGGGAATGGCGAAGAAGATCCCCCAGAACCCCCACAGCCCACCGAACAGCAGCACCGCGCAGATGATTGCCACCGGGTGCAGGCTCACCGCTTCGGAGAACAGCAGCGGTACCAGCACGTTGCCATCCAACGCCTGGATGATCGCGTACACCGCCATCAGGTAGAAGAACTGATCACCCCAGCCCCACTGGAACAGCGCGATCAGGGTCACCGGCACGGTCACCACCACCGCCCCCACGTAGGGCACCACCACCGACAGCCCCACCAGCAGCGCCAGCAAGGCCGCGTAGTTGAGCCCCAGGCTGATGAAAGCGATATAGGTGGCGATGCCGCAGATCAGGATCTCGATGCCCTTGCCGCGGATGTAGTTGGCGATCTGCCGATTCATCTCGTCGCCCACGCGGGTCAGCAACCTGCGTTCACGCGGCAGGTAGCCGCTGACCCAACGGGCGATCATCTCGCGGTCCTTGAGGAAGAAGAACACTAGGATCGGCACCAGCACCAGGTAGATCATCGCATTGACCAGCAGCGGCAGGCTGGAGAGCGAGAACGTCAGCGCCCACTGGCCGAACTTGCCGATCTCGCCACGCACCGACTCGATGGCGCGCAGCACCTGCTCGTCGGAGACCAGGTGCGGATAGCGCTCCGGCAGCAGCAACAACAGCGATTGCCATTTGCCGAGCATGCCCGGCAACTCGTTGAACAGGGTGATCAACTGGTGCCACAGCAACGGCACCAGCACTACCAGGAACACGCCCAGCGCCCCCATGAACAGGGCGAACACCAACCACACCGCCATGCGCGTCGGCACCTTGAAGCGCTCCAGGGCGTTGACCAGCCCCTGCATGAGAAACGCCAGGACCATGCCCGCCAGCACCGGCGCGAGCATGCCGCCGAGCGTGAGCACCACGGTGAAGGCCAGGAACAGCAGGACCGCCAGCACCACTGCTTCCTCATCGGAGAAGTAGCGCTGCATCCAGTCGCGAAGCACTTTGAACATTGACGATCCTTGGGAAAGAAGACTCAGGCCTTGCGTAGCCAGTAGGTGTAGGTCCCTGACTCGGCCGTTTCACGAAGCAGCGTATGACCGGCAAGCTGGGCAAACGTGCGAAAGTCACGCTGCGAGCCGGCATCGGTGGCCACTACTTTGAGGACCGCGCCGCTGGCCAGGCGATTGAGCTCCATTTTCGCCTTGAGCAGCGGTAATGGGCAGTTCAGCCCGCTGGCGTCGAGCTCAGCGTCGCAGGTCGGGGTGTCGATCATCAGGAGTCTCCATGGCGGGCGCAATAAGGTGTTGCAGACGATGTCCGTAGGATACCGCCACTGGTCGGCAAGGTGCGAGCGGGCTACAGTAAGGGTTTTGATCGACGCGAGCTTCGTGCATGAATCTACTGCGCCCTACCCTGCTGACGCTGGCCTGCCTGATGGCCCTTCCTGGCCATGCCGACGACCTGCCGTCGCTGGGTGATGCCAGCTCTGCGATCGTTTCGCCGAAACAGGAGCACGACCTGGGCCGCGCCTGGCTGAGCCTGCTGCGCGGACAGGTCAACCAGCTCAACGACCCACAGCTCAAGGACTACGTCGAAACCAGCGTGTACCGGCTGGCCGAGACCAGCCAGCTGCAGGACCGGCGCCTGGAATTCATCCTGATCGACAGCCGCGAGCTCAACGCCTTCGCCGCGCCCGGCGGCATCGTCGGGGTCAACGGCGGCCTGTTCCTCAACGCCCAGACCGAAGGCGAGTACGCCTCGGTGCTGGCCCACGAACTGGCGCACTTGTCGCAACGCCACTTCGCCCGCGGCGTCGAGGCCCAGCAGCGTATGCAACTGCCCATGATGGCGGCGCTGCTGGCCGGTATCGTGCTGGCTGCCGGTGGCGGCGGCGACGCCGGGATCGGCGTGATCGCCGGCACCCAGGCCGCTGCCCTACAGGAGCAGCGGCGCTTCTCGCGGCAGAACGAGCAGGAAGCCGACCGCATCGGCATCCTCAACCTGGAAAAGGCCGGCTACGACCCACGCAACATGCCGAGCATGTTCGAGCGCCTGGCCCGCCAGTACCGCTATGACGCCAAGCCGCCGGAATTCCTCCTGACCCACCCGGTCACCGAATCGCGTATCGCCGACACCCGCAACCGCGCAGAACAGGCGCCCAAAGGCGGCGTCGAAGACAGCCTGCGCTACCAACTGATCCGCGCCCGCGTCGCCCTCACCTACGAAGGCACGCCGGGCCTCGCGGCCAAGCGCTTCCGTGCCCAGCTTGACGAAAACCCCAACCTCGACGCTGCCCGCTACGGTCTGGCCCTGGCGCAGATCAAGGGTGGCCAGCTGAACGAGGCACGGGAAAACCTCAAGCCGCTGCTGGCCAAGGCGCCCAACGACATCACCTACAACCTGGCGCAGATCGACCTGGACATCACCAACAACCGCCTGGCCGATGCCCAGCAGCGCGTCACCCGCATGCAAGGGCTGTATCCGGGTAACTACCCGCTCAAGCAGGTGAGCGCCGACCTGCTGGTCAAGCAGAGCAAGCCAGCCGAAGCAGAAAAGGTGCTGGACGACCTGGTCAAGAACCGGCCGGACGACCCGGATGTCTGGTACGACGTAGCCGAGGTGCGCGGGCTGTCAGGCAACACGATTGGCCTGCACCGGGCACGGGCGGAGTACTTCACGCTGGTGGGCGATTTCGATCAGGCAATCCAGCAGTTGGACTACGCCAAGCGCCGGGCAGGAAGCAACTTCCCACTGGCTTCGCAGATCGACCAGCGCCAGCGGGAGATCATGGAGCAGCAGCGGATGGTCAAGGACATGATGCGCTGATATGGACAGGGGCCGCTGCGCGCCCCAATCGCGGGACGAGCCCGCTCCCACAGCGAGCGAGGACATCACACACTGAGGGAGCGGCAGTCTGGCGTCAGGCGTTACCGGAGAGTTTGAGACGCGCCGCCTGGGTAAAGTCCAGCATCCGGTTCAGCGGCTTGATCGCACGCGGAATCAGCGCAGGCTCGACGAAAATCTCATTGCTGCCCTTGCGCAGGCAATCCAGCGTGCGCTCCAGCGTGTTCATCGCCATCCACGGGCAGTGCGCGCAACTGCGGCAGGCGGCGCCATTGCCGGCGGTCGGCGCTTCGACGAATACCTTGTCCGGACACAGCTGCTGCATCTTGTAGAAGATGCCGCGGTCGGTGGCGACGATGAAGGTCTTGTTGGGGAGCGTCTGCGCAGCCTTGATCAGCTGGCTGGTAGACCCCACCGCATCGGCCAGTTCGATCACCGACTCCGGCGACTCCGGGTGCACCAGGATCGCTGCATCCGGATACAGCGCCTTCATGTCGGCCAACTGGCGCGACTTGAACTCTTCGTGAACGATGCAGGCACCGTCCCACAGCAACATGTCGGCGCCGGTTTTCTTCTGGATGTAACGGCCCAGGTGCTGGTCCGGGCCCCAGATGATGGTCTCGCCGTTGTCCATCAGGGTCTCGACGATCTCCAACGCGCAGCTGGAGGTCACCACCCAGTCGGCACGCGCCTTTACCGCTGCCGAGGTGTTGGCATAAACCACCACGGTACGTTCCGGGTGCTGATCGCAGAACGCCGAGAACTCCTCCACCGGGCAGCCCAGGTCGAGGGAGCAGGTGGCTTCCAGGGTCGGCATCAAAATGCGCTTTTCCGGGGTGAGGATCTTCGCGGTCTCACCCATGAAACGCACACCGGCGACCACCACGGTCTCAGCCGGATGGTTCTTGCCGAAGCGGGCCATTTCGAGCGAGTCGGAAACGCAACCACCGGTTTCCTCGGCCAGGGCCTGGATCACCGGATCGCAGTAGAAGTGGGCAACCAGAACCGCATTCTGCGCCTTGAGCTCGGCAGCGATGGCCGCACGGTAATCGGCCTCCTGCGCGGGCGTCAGCGGATGGGGCTGCTTGGCGTCAAGGTGGGCTTGAACCAGGAGACGTTCGGAAATCTGGGTCATGATCGCTGGACCTGCGTGCGCGTCAGTCGAGTGTACCACCCGGCCCTGGCAGATCGGCTAACGGTGCCGGATGGCCGGCAGTGGCGGGCCATCGCGACCCCTCTGCGGGCGCGGATTATTATCGGACGGCGAAGGCTACAGGCAATCGGGGGAATGCAAAAGGTGTTTTTGCCAGGATAAGACATTCGCGGATAAACCCGCCCCCAGAGGTACACCACCACTGCAGGAACGGGTTTACCCGCGCAGAACTCAAGGCAATCGTCAGCCCTGTGGCGACAAAGCCGCCAGGTGCATGCTCATCAGCACGGCAAACTCCTCGACAGTCATCTTCTTGCCGTTGAAGTCCACCATGCCATCGGCGTAATGCAGGCTCGACACCACGTCGTTACCCTCGACCGTGGCCATGCCGCTCTGCAGCGCCATCATGCCGAGCATTTCCCCGGCCTGGCCCGACTGCAGGGCGATGGCCTGGGCGTCGGTCTGACCGTCAAGCAGCGCCTGCAGCGTGGCGAGGTCGCCGACCATCGCCTTGGACAGCGACAGCTTGCCCTGCAGGCGGGTCACCATTTGCTTGGCGATCTGGTCTGGCGGCAGGTCGAAGGACGTCGGATTGGCGAAGTCCAGCGACAGGTTGAAGTGGCTCTGACCATTCGCCGTCTTGAACGACAGGTCTTCCAGCGCCAGCTGCGGCTTGTCGGCCAACAATTTCTGCAGGTCGCCCTGGACCTTGGCGGTCTCCTCGGGGCTCATGTTCAGCGACGGCACCGCCTCGCCACGGGCAGCAGCTTCCTGCAGCTCGGGCACCTTGGTCTGATACCACTCCAGCAGTGCCTGGGTGGCCGGCATGTTCACCGACTTCATGCTCAGCACCATTTGCCCGCTGCCTACCGCGCGACCGGCGTAGGTGATATCGGACACCTTGTACTCCAGGCGCCCGCCCAGCTTGTCCTGGCCCTCGGCGCTGTACAGGTTGTTCTGCTCCAGCCCCTTGAGCACCAGCACGTCCTGCTTCGGCCCGAGCGTGGCTTGCAGATCGGCCAGCAGCAGGTTCAGGTGGCCGACATAGATCATGTCGTGCCCGGTACTGGCCAGCTCGCCGCCGATCTTGAAACCATTGAACTGCAACTTGACCGGCGGGTGATCATCACCAACCAGGGTCATGTCCAGACGCTCGGCATTGCCGTGGATTTCCACCGCCTTGCCTTCACGATCCCCCTTGAGCACCAGTTGCATGCCGGCGAAGTCGAGGACATTGCCATCACCTTCGTCCAGCTTGACCGGCGCCAGCCGGATGTCGCTCTCGACACCACCGCCATAACCCAGGCTGACCTGGCCGACCACTGGCGACTTGTCGCCTGCGGCGGCAAACCACGATGCGGTGTTGTCATCCTTCTGCAACTGGCTGTTGCTGACCGCCATCACCGGCAGCAGCTTGAACGCCTTGACCCGCGACCAGGGGAAAGGGCCATGCTCGATGTGGTCGGTCACACCGACCTCGAAGCTCACCGGCGCACCTTCGCCGATACGCAGGTCACTGGCCTTGAGCCGGTACTGCGCATCGCTGGTGAACAGGTGCTGGTCCAGCGAGACCAGCTCGATGGTCATGGTGCCACCCGTACCGACCAGCGCCTTCTGCAACTCCGCGTTACCGCGGGCGATGGACTGCTCCAGCTCCGTCGGCAGCTGTTTGCCGGTGTACCAGGCGCCAGCAGTGGTGACGACGGCGATGGCGACGGCCAGGCCGGAAAGGATGCCTACTGATTTCTTCATGAATAGAACCGATTGCTGTCCATAGGGCTGGTGGTGGCGCGAAGCACGCGACCGGGGTGCCAAGCGTAGCACTGTCGCTTGCCTGGCGCGGTGTCCACCCGGGAGATTTTCCTGCACTTGCGACGCGTCCTACAACTGCCGACAGATAACTCCGACGGCGCCGATCGTAAAATTTTACGAACACTAAAATCTGCTTTTTGCCCTAAACATCCAGGAAAACACATTTTCAGCGAAAAAAAAGCCGATAAAAACCTGAAAACCAATCAACCTGTCATGTTTAACTTGACACCCAACCGTCCAATCGTCTTTTATTTTCCCCACCTTGCTCCGCGCCCTCCACATCAAGAAAAAAGACCGCGCCGCCATCATGCCTGTCCGCCCCTGCCCCCAGGCGCCGCCGTTTCGCCGGCCCCGCCCGTACTGATCACGCGCCCACGCGCGAACCTTCGCTCCGCTATAAAAGGTGAACAACATGGAGCCCATCCGCTCGACCTTGCCGTGCCCGTCGCCCGCTTCGTCCCGCCTTCGCCGGGAGTGCCAGCATGCAGCCTGAGCACCCTGCCAATCGTCACGAGCAGTTTCGCAAGTCCCTGCGCCTCTGGCAGGTGGTGATCATCGGTCTGGCGTACATCGCACCGATGACCGTTTTCGACACCTTCGGCATCGTCTCCGGCATTACCGCCGGTCACGTGCCCAGCGCCTATATCCTGGCCCTGCTGGGTATCCTGTTCACCGCCGTGAGCTACGGCACGCTGGTGCGGCGCTTCCCGGAGTCGGGATCGGCCTACACCTACACGCAACGTGCGATCAACCCGCACGTCGGTTTCCTGGTCGGCTGGTCGTCGCTGCTCGACTACCTGTTGCTGCCGATGGTCAACGCCCTGCTGGCAAAGCTGTACCTGTCGGCAATGTTCCCCGAGGTGCCGGCATGGGTCTGGGTGGTGGCCTTCGTCACCCTGATCAGCCTGGTCAACATGCGCAGCATCAACCTGGTGGCCAACTTCAATACCCTGTTCGTGGCGGTGCAGATCGCGATCATGGCCGTGTTCGTCTACCTCTGCGTGCGCGGCCTGCACCAGGGCGAAGGGCTGGGCACGGCCTGGACGCTGACGCCGTTCGCCGATGAACAGACGCAGTTCAGCGCGCTGGTCGCCGGCGCAACCATCCTGTGCTTCTCGTTCCTGGGCTTCGACGCCGTCACCTGCCTGTCAGAAGAAACCCGCGACCCGGCACGCACCATCCCACGCGCGATCTTCCTGATCGCCCTGATCGGCGGCGTGGTGTTCATCATCATGTCGTTCTTCATCCAGGCGTACTTCCCGACCATGGACCGCTTCCAGGATCATGAAGCGGCCCTGCCGGAAATCGCCCTGTACGTCGGTGGCAAGCTGTTCCAGTCGGTGTTCATCGCCTGCACGGTGATCAACACCATCGCCTCGGGCCTGGCGTCCCAGGCCAGCGTGTCCCGCCTGCTGTTCGTGATGGGCCGCGACGAGGCGATCCCGGCCCGCCTGTTCGCCCGTCTGCACCCGCGCTATCGCACCCCGGTGCTGAACATCGTGGTGGTGGGCGTGATCGCCCTGTCGGCGATCTTCTTCGACCTGGTGACCGCCACCTCGGTGATCAACTTCGGCGCACTGATGGCCTTCAGCTTCGTCAACCTGTCAGTCATCAACCATTGCTATGTTCGCGAACGGCGCAACAAGGGCCTGACCAACAACCTCAAGTATCTGGTGCTGCCGACGATAGGCTTTTGCATCATCGCCGTGCTGTGGATCGACCTGGACGAGCACTCACTGGCGTTCGGCGGCGCCTGGGCCTTGTGCGGCGTGCTGTACCTGGCCTGGCTGACCAAGGCGTTCCGCGTCGCCCCACCAAGCTACGTGGCCGAATGACCCACCCTGCCGACAACGCCCGCGCCTGACCGCGGACGTTGTCTTGATCGAGAAGGAAACGCTCCATGTCGCTGCGCCGTCTCTCCATCCAGTGGAAAATCACCCTGCTTGCCGGGCTGTGCCTGCTGGCGGTGGTCACCTTGCTGGTGGCCACTTCGCTGATCCAATCCCGACGCAGCGCCGAACAGGTGTTCACCGCCAACACCGAACTGCTCGATCAAAGCGCGCGGCAGCGCCTGCAGGCCCACGCCGAGACCCAGTCGCTGCGCATCCAGCGTTATTTCATGGACGCTTATCAGTACGGCAATGGCTTCGCCCGCGTGGTGCAGGTGCTCAGGGCGCGCGGGGGCGACGAGTTGCGCAGCGAACTGGTGAAGGAAGCCGGTACGGCACTGGCAGGCAACCCTGACCTGATCGGCCTCTACCTGGTGTTTCAACCGGACGCCCTGGAGCACCAGGACGCGCGTTTCAGCGGCCAGGCCGAGCTGGGCAGCAACGAGCAAGGACGCTTCTCGCTGTACTGGTCGCGCGAAGGCTCAGGCGACGTCGCCTCCGAAGCGATGCCCGAATCGATGCTGGCCGACACCAGCATCGGCGCCAACGGCTCAGCCTACAACCGCTGGCTGACCTGCCCGCTGGAAACCGCCAAGGCCTGTGTGCTCGACCCCTACTTCGACGAAGTCAACGGCCGTCAGGTGCTGATGACCAGCATCGCCCTGCCACTGCTGGAAGACGGCAAGGTGATCGGCGTGGTCGGCCTGGACCTCGGCCTGGACAACCTACAGCAACTGAGCCTGGCTGGGCGCCAGGAGCTGTTCGAAGGCCAGGGCCAGGTCAGCATCGTCAGCCCCGTCGGCCTGCTGGCCGGGCACAGCCAGGACGCCAGCCAGTTGAGCAAGCCCCTGGAGCAGGCGCTGGGTGAGGCGGTGCGCGAACTGGTGGCACCGATGCGCACCGGTCAGCCAGTCGAGCGCCAGGAAGGCGGGATGCTGCGCGTCTCCCATCCGTTCGCACCGATCCCTGGCGCCGCGCCCTGGCAGGTGCTGCTGGAAGTGCCTGAAGCGGTGCTGCGCGCCCCCGCCGTGGCGGTCAACCAGCGTCTGGACACCCACAACCAGCAGGCCAACCTCACCAGCCTGCTGATCGGCCTGGTCGCTGCCGTGCTCGGCCTGCTGCTGGTGTGGCTGACCGCCCGCGGCGTGACGCGGCCAATCCTGGCCGTGGCCGAGCGCCTTCGCGATATCGCCAGCGGCGAGGGCGATCTGACCCGACGCCTGGACTACGCCCGCGACGACGAACTGGGCCAGCTGACAGGCTGGTTCAACCGTTTCCTCGACAAGCTCCAGCCGGTGATCGCCCAGGTCAAGGCGTCGCTGCACGAAGCACGCGGCACGGCCGATCAGTCGGCCGCCATCGCCAGCCAGACCAGTGCCGGCATGCAACTGCAGCACCGCGAGATCGAGCAGGTGGCCACCGCCGCCAACGAGATGAGCGCCACAGCGCAGGATGTCGCCCACAACGCTTCGCAGGCTGCCGAGGCTGCGCAAGGTGCCGACCAGGCCAGCCAGGAGGGCCTGCAACTGGTCGCCAGTACCCGCCAGACCATCGCCAACCTGGCCGCGGGCATGGATGCGGCCATGGACGAAGCCCGTTCACTGGCCGGGCGCAGCGAGCAGATCGGCTCTGTACTGGAGGTGATCCGCGCCATCGCCGAACAAACCAACCTGCTGGCCCTCAACGCCGCCATCGAGGCCGCCCGTGCGGGCGAAGCCGGCCGAGGGTTTGCCGTGGTCGCCGACGAGGTGCGCAACCTGGCCCAGCGCACCCAGGTGTCGGTGGAGGAGATCCGCGTGGTGATCGAAGGCCTGCAGCAAGGCACGCGCGATGTGGTCGATGCCATGCAGGCCGGTCAACGCCAGGCCCAGGACAATGCCCAGCGCATGGACCAGGCGCTCCCGGCCCTGCAGCGAATCGGCGAGGCCGTGGCGGTGATCAGCGACATGAACCTGCAGATCGCGTCGGCGGCCGAGGAACAGAGCGCGGTGGCTGAGGAGGTGAACCGCAACGTGGCGGGTATTCGTGATGTGACCGAGTCGTTGTCAGGGCAGGCCGAAGAGTCGGCGCGGATCAGCCAGGCGCTGAACCGCCTGGCCAATCAGCAGCAGGCACTGATGGAGCAGTTCAGGACCTGATCGGCGGTACTGCGCTGTTCTTTTCGCGGGCAAGCCCCACAGGGTAAGAGCGAGCTTGCCCGCGAAAGGGACACCGCGACATTCACTCCCCGAACACCCGCGAAGGATGGCGCAAGGTCGGATCGAACGGATTGATCCTCGGCCCGATCGCCGTCGTTTCGCGCTTGAGCAACTCGACCACCATCGGCAGCCGCTCCGGCCCCAGCCGGTCACTGATGGTCGCCACGCTCAACGCCGCCACGGCATGGCCATTGCCATCGAGGATCGGCACCGCCAGCCCGGCCATGCCCGGCAGCACGCCGGTATTGCGTGCGGCATAACCCTGGCGCCGCACGTTCTCCACCTCCGCACGCAGGAACACCTCGTCGTACAGGTGAAAATCCCGTAGCCGCGGCAGATTGTTGCGAATCACCGCCTCGCGCTCCTCCTCCGGCAGGAAGGCGAGGATCGCCAGGCTCCCCTGCCCCACGCCCAACGCCACACGCCCACCGATATCGCCGGTGAAGGTACGGATCGGATACGGCCCTTCGCTGCGATCCAGACACACCGCATCGAACCCACTGCGCGCCAGCAGAAACAGCGAGTCCCCCAGCGAGGCCGACAGACGCAGCAAGCTGGGCCGCACCAGATCGCGCAGGTTGCCGCTGTTGCCTGCCCGCGCCGCCAGGGCAAAGAAGGCCAGGCTCAAACGATAACGCTTGCTGCGCGCCTCCTGCTCGACCATGCCTTCATCCACCAGGCTGCGCACCAGCCGGTGCACGGTCGGCTGCGACAGGCCGACCTGCTCGGCCAGTTCGATCACCCGCATGCCCTCCACCGGCGCCTCGCCCAATACCCTCAGCACCGCGAACAAGCGCGAGACCACACTGACCCCAGGCTCTTCATGATTTCGTTTATCGGAATTCAATTTGTGCTTGTCCTTACCTGAATTTCACTGAGCGAATAAAACTGAAAATAGTGCTCGACTCAGTGAAATTCGCCATTGATGCCATCCTAGGCTTGCGCCTACTCTGCGTCCACCGGGACAAATCGAACAACACACCGGTGGCCTCGTGAGTATTCATCGGTCCTCGATTTGCCTCCTTGCATCTGCCCCCAACAACAAGTGTGCCCGACACGCGACAAAAGACAGGTGGAACGCAGTCATGGCCTTTCTGCAACTGGACAATCTTTGCAAACGCTACGGCGCGATCGACGCCGTGGTCGCCACCAACCTCGCCATCGAACAAGGCGAATTCGTCTCCTTGCTCGGACCTTCAGGCTGCGGCAAGACCACCACCCTGCAGATGATCGCCGGCTTCGTCGACGTCAGCAGCGGCCGCATCCTGCTCGACGGACGCGACATCACCCACGCCAAGCCCAGCAGCCGTGGCCTGGGTGTGGTGTTCCAGAGCTACGCCCTGTTCCCGCACATGACCGTGGCCGACAACGTCGCCTTCGGCCTGCGCATGCGCAAGCAGCCCGAAGCCGAGATTCGCCGCAAGGTGACCGAGGTACTGGCGCTGGTGCGCCTGGACCGGCATGCCGAACGCTATCCACGCGAACTGTCAGGTGGCCAGCGCCAGCGTGTGGCCTTGGCCCGGGCGCTGGTGATCGAACCACCGGTGCTGCTGCTCGACGAGCCACTGTCGAACCTCGACGCCAACCTGCGCGAAGAGATGCAGTTCGAGATCCGCAGGATCCAGAGCGAAGTCGGCATCACCACGCTGATGGTCACCCACGACCAGGCCGAAGCCCTGTCGATCAGCGACCGCGTGGTGGTGATGCAGGCCGGGCGCGTCACCCAGGTCGACGAGCCGTATCGCCTCTACGAACACCCGCGCACCCGCTTCATCTCCGACTTCGTCGGCAAGGCCAACCTGTTGCCCGGCGAGCTGGACGGCGCGGGCCTGCCACAGGTGCAACACAGCCGCGACGCCAGCCTGACCCTGAGCCTGCGCCCGGAAAAGATCGACCTGCTCGACAACGGCGCCGGTCGCCTGCAGGGCCGCATCCTGACCCGCTACTTCCTTGGCAGCCAATGGCTGTACCGCATCGGCACACCGCTGGGCGAACTGACCGTGGTGCGGCGCAACGATGGCAGCGCACCGCTCGGTGAAGGTGTCGATGTCGGCCTGGACTGGCAGCCCGAGCTACTGCGGGTGCTCGCTGCCGACGAGGTGAGCGCATGAACAGCGCCATGCCTGCCCCCGCCACCTGCGCCAGGCAACACCGTGACCTGCGCGGCTACCTGCTGTCGGCGCCAGCACTGGCGTTGTTCGCCGCCCTGCTGGTCGTGCCTCTGCTGCTGACCCTGGTGCTGTCGTTCAATGTGTTCGACTACGAAGTCGGCATCCGCGCCGACCACTGGACCTTCGAGCACTACCTGGCCCTGCTCGGCGACAGCTACTTCCTCGAAATCTTCTGGCGCACCTTCTGGATCAGCGCCCTGGTCACCCTGCTGTGCGTGGTGATCGGCGTACCCGAGGCCTACATCCTCAGCCGCATGGGCAGCCCGTGGCGCTCGATCTTCCTGGTGGTGATCCTCACCCCACTGCTGATCTCGGTGGTGGTGCGCGCCTTCGGCTGGAGCTTGTTGCTGGGCGCCGACGGGCTGGTCAACCACGCGATCCAGGCCCTGGGTGGCGCGCCGATGAAGCTGTTGTACACCCCGTTCGCGGTGATCGTCGCGCTGGTCCACGTGATGCTGCCGTTCATGATCATCCCGGTCTGGACCAGCCTGCAGAAGCTCGACCCCGCCGCCGAACAGGCCGCGCTGTCACTTGGCGCCAGCCAGGCCAAGGTCATGCGCCTGGTGGTGCTGCCGCAAGTGATGCCGGGGGTGCTGTCCGGCACGCTGATCGTCTTCGGCCTGGCCGCCAGTTCCTTTGCCATCCCCGGCCTGCTCGGCGGGCGCCGGCTGAAGATGGTCGCCACGCTGGTCTACGACCAGTACCTGGCCGACCTGAACTGGCCCATGGGCGCGGCCATCGCCATCGCCCTGCTGCTGGTCAACCTGCTGATCATGCTGTCGTGGAACCGCATGATCGAACGCCGCTACAAGAAATCGCTGGGGTAACTCATGTCCAAGAACGGTCCTCTGGCCCTGACCTTCCACAGCCTGGTGGTGGTCTTCATGCTCGCACCACTGGTGGTGGTGTGCCTGGTGGCATTCACCCCGGAAAACACCTTGAGCCTTCCTACGGCGGGGTTCTCGCTGCGCTGGTTCGAAGCGGTATTCGAGCGCGCCGACTTCCTCGAAGCCTTCAAAAACAGCCTGCAGCTGGCGTTTCTCGCCGCCAGCCTGGCGACGCTGATCGCAGTGCCGGCAGGGCTTGCGATCACGCGCCTGCAGTTCCCCGGACGCGACTTTCTCAACGTGCTGTTCCTGTCGCCGATCATCATTCCGCACCTGGTGCTAGGGGTGGCGCTGCTGCGCCTGTTCGCCCTGCTCGGGGTCAACGGCAGCTTCACCTGGCTGGTCCTGGCGCACACGGTGGTGATCACCCCTTATGTGCTGCGCCTGGTGATCGCCGCCGCCATCGGCGTCGATCGCAGCGCCGAGCAGGCCGCCGAATCGCTGGGTGCGAGCCGCTTCACGCTGTTTCGCAAGATCACCCTGCCGATGATCCTGCCCGGTATCGCCGGCGGCTGGCTGCTGGCATTCATCAACAGCTTCGACGAGGTGACCCTCTCGATCTTCGTCACCTCGCCGGCCACCCAGACCCTGCCGGTGAAGATGTACGTCTACGCCACCGAGTCCATCGATCCGATGATGGCTGCGGTGTCGGCCCTGGTGATCGTCCTGACAGCGGTGACCATGATTCTGCTCGACCGGGTCTATGGCCTGGATCGGGTCCTGGTAGGGAAGCACTGACATGGCCTTGTTCAAACGCCTCGCCGAGCACCAGCGCCCGGTGCTGGACTTCACCCTCGACGGCGAGCCGGCCTGTGGCCTGCTCGGCGACACCCTGCTGACCGCCATATTGACCAGCGGCGCGCACCTGCGCGGCAGCGACTTCAGCGCCGAGCCGCGCGCCGGTTTCTGCCTGATGGGCGCCTGCCAGGACTGCTGGGTACGGCTGGGCGATGGCCGCCGCGTACGCGCCTGCGCCACCGCGCTGGAAACCGGGCAGCAGGTGCTGCGCGAACCGGGGCGCCGGCCATGAGCGCCGTGGTGATCGTCGGAGCCGGCCCCGCCGGGATCCGCGCCGCGCAGACGCTGGTGGAGCACGGTGTGCATCCAGTCCTGATCGACGAAGCCAGCCAGGGCGGCGGGCAGATCTATCGCCGCCAGCCGGCCAACTTCACGCGACCGGCGCGCCAGCTCTATGGTTTCGAGGCCCGCAAGGCCAGCGCGCTGCACCAGACCCTCGATGCGCTTGCCGGGCAGATCGACTATCGCCCCGGCACCTTGGTATGGAACGCCGAGCACGGCGCCCTGGACACCCTGCGCGACGGCCATGCCGCGCACCTGCCCTACCAGCGCCTGATCATCGCCACCGGCGCCACCGACCGGGTGCTGCCGGTGCCGGGGTGGACGCTGCCCGGGGTCTACACCCTGGGGGCCGCGCAGATCGCGCTCAAGCATCAGGGCTGCGCCATCGGCGAGCGCGTGCTGTTTTGCGGCAGCGGGCCATTGCTTTATCTGGTCGCCTACCAGTACGCCAAGGCCGGTGCCAAGGTCCTCGGCGTGCTCGACAGCGCGCCCTTCAGCGCCCAGTGCCGCGCCCTGCCTGAGCTGCTCGAGCAACCGGCAACCCTGGGCAAGGGCCTGTACTACCGCGCCTGGCTCAGCGCCCATGGCGTGCCGGTGCATCAGGGCGCGACGCTGGAACGCATCGAAGGCGGGCAACAGGTGCAACGGGCGGTATGGCGCAAGGGCGATCAGCTACATGACACCGAATGCGATGCGCTGGCCTTTGCCCATGCGCTGCGCAGCGAAACGCAGTTGGCCGACCTGCTCGGCTGCGCATTCGAGTGGAGCACGCTCAACCGGGCCTGGCTGCCGCGCCGCGACCAGGCCGGGCGCAGCAGCGAGCACGATGTCTACCTCGCCGGCGACGGCGCCGGGATCATGGGCGCCGACGCCGCCGAAATGGCTGGCGAACGCGCCGCCCTGGCGGTGCTGCAGGACCTCGGCCAAACCGTCGCCCCCCAGCGTTGCCGCACCCTGGAAAAACGCCTGACGCGCATTGGCCGTTTCCGTGAAGGGCTCGAAGCCGCCTTCCCCTTCCCCGAGCACTGGGCCGAACAGGCACCGGACGATCTGGTGGTGTGCCGCTGCGAAGAAATCAGCGTCGGCGAGCTGCGCGCCGTGGTCGGCGAAGGCCATTGGGAGATCAACCGGGTCAAGGCTCACTGCCGGGTCGGCATGGGCCGCTGCCAGGGCCGCATGTGCGGCGCGGCAGCGGCGGAAATCATCGCCCATTGCAGTGGCAAGGCCCTGCACGAGGTCGGCCGTCTGCGCGCCCAGGCACCGATCAAACCCCTGCCCTTCGGCGTGGAGCATGACGCATGAGCCCGTGGATCGAATCGGAGGTGATCGTCATGGGCGCCGGTATCGTCGGCGCGTCGGCGGCGCTTGCCCTGGCCCGGCGTGGCCATTCGGTAACCTTGCTGGAGCGTGGGTTCTGCGGCGCACAGTCCAGCGGTGTCAACTACGGCGGCGTGCGCCGCCAGGGGCGCAGCCTGGCGCAGTTGCCGTTGTCGCAGCGGGCGCACCAGATCTGGGGCGAACTGCCTGTGTTGATCGGCATCGATGGCGAATACCTGCGCTCCGGGCACCTGAAACTGGCACGCAGCGAGGCCGACTTCGTCGCACTGCAAGGCTATGAGGCGGCCAGCCGCGACCACGGCCTGGACCTGCAACTACTCGACCGCGCCGCCCTGCGCGCCCGCTACCCCTGGGTCGGCGAGATCGCCGTCGGCGCCTCGTACTGCGCCGACGATGGCCACGCCAACCCACGCCTGGTCTCCCCCGCTTTCGCCCGTGCCGCCCGCCAGCAGGGCGCACGGGTCATCGAGCAGGCCGGCGACAGCCGCGTCGAGCATGATGGCCAGCGCTTCATCCTGCACACCCAGAGCGGCCTGCGCCTGCGCGCGCCGTGGCTGCTCAATTGTGCCGGTGCCTGGGCCGCCGATCTGGCGGCGCAGTTTGGCGAGCCGGTGCCGATGGAGTCCGGCCACCCGGCGATGCTGGTCACCGAGCCCTTGCCTTGGGTGATGAATGCCAGCACCGGTGTCGAGGGTGGCGGCATCTATGCTCGCCAGGTCGCCCGCGGCAATTGCGTGCTCGGCGGCGGGCGTGGTTTTGCCCTCGACGCACAACGCGCTCGCCCAGGGCAGTCAGCGGTGCTGGCGATCCTGCGCAACGCCGTCGAACTCTACCCGTTTCTGGCTGGCACCCAGGCGATCCGCACCTGGAGCGGCACCGAAGGCTATCTGCCCGACCACGAGCCGGTGATCGGCGCCAGCACCACCCAACCCGGCCTGTTGCATGGCTTCGGCTTTGCCGGGGCGGGCTTCCAGATCGGCCCGGCGGTCGGCGAGGCACTGGCCGAGCTCGTCTGCGACGGCGCCAGCAGGCAGCCGATCGAGGCATTTTCCATCCGTCGTTTCCAGGTCCGTCACGACCTGGCCTCCAACCACTAAGAGGAAGGTCGCTTTCATGAAACACGTCAAACGTATGCTCGGCACCGGCTTGTCCTGCCTGTCACTGGCCCTGCTCGCCGCCAGCCCCACGCTGCAGGCCGCCACCCCGACCCTGTACCTGGGCATGAACGGCGGCACCATGGAGCGTACCTACGCCGACAAGGTGCTGCCGGCCTTCGAGCAGGCGAACAACGTCAAGGTAGTGATCGTGCCCGGCACCTCGGCCGACCACCTGGCCAAGGTCCAGGCCAACAGCAAGAAGCCGCAGATGCATGTGGTGATGCTTGACGACGGCATCATGTACCGAGCCATCTCGATGGGGCTGTGCAGCAAGCTGCAGCCCAGCGAGGCCTTGTCGCAGATTCCGCAGAAGGCACGCATCAAGGAAGAAGCCGTGGCCGTCAGCCTCGGCGTGACGGGGCTGGCCTACAACACCCGCCTGTTCGAGAAGAACGGCTGGGCAGCGCCAACCTCGTGGAGCGACCTGCAAGACCCGCGCTTCAAGGACAAGCTGGTGTTCCAGTCGCTGGCCTCCTCGACCTTCGGCCTGCACGGCTTCCTGATGTACAACCGCCTCCAGGGCGGTGACGAAAGCAACGTCGAACCGGGCTTCAAGGCCTGGCCCAAGCAGGTCGGGCCGAACGTGCTGGAGTACATCGCCAGCTCGGCGAAGATCTCCGAGATGGTGCAGACCGACGAGGCCGCGTTGTTCCCACTGACGCCCACCCAGGTCACCACCTTGCAGGCCAAGGGTATCCCGGTGGCCTACGCCCAGCCCAAGGAAGGGGCAGTGGTGCTGAACTTCGCCGAATGCGTGGTGGCCAACAACGACCAGCCGGAGCTGGCGCAGAAGCTCGCCGCCTACCTGCTGACGCCTGCGGCCCAAGCCCCGGCGCTGGAGGAAGGCGACCAGATTCCGTCCAACCCCACGACCCCGACCACCGAACGCACCCGCGGCCAGGTCGAGGCGATGCAGCAGTATCAGCAGAGCGCCGTGGTGGTGAACTGGGACGAGGTCAACCAGCAGCGCCCACAGTGGAACGCACGCTGGAGTCGGTCAATCGAGCGATAGAGCCTCAGCGGCCCTGACGGGCTCTGGCGTATCCGAGGAAGGCGTCCAGGTCAGCGCTACTGAGCATGCGCGCCACCTGCTTGACCTCTTCCATCGGCCAGTCCCACCAGGCCGCCTCCAGCAAGGCTTCACGCACCGGCTCGTCGAAGCGCCAGCGGATGAACTTGCACGGGTTGCCACCAACCACCGCAAATGGCGGTACATCGCGGGTGACCATCGCCCCGGCGGCAACGATGGCGCCGTGGCCGATGGTGACTCCGGAAAGGATCACCGCATTGGTGCAGATCCAGCAGTCGCTGCCGATCACCACGTCGCCCTTGCTGCGATCGTAGTCGGTAATGTCTTCCAGCCCCTCAACCATGGCAGGAAAGGGATAGCTGCTGACCCAATCGGCGCGATGCTCCCCCCCTAGCAGAATCTGCACGCCAGCGGCAATGGAGCTGTAGCTGCCAATACGCAACACAGAGTCCTCACCGAACTCTGTGACCTCTGGCACGCCATAACTGCCCACGCCAACACTGTATCGTGGATAACGCATGCGGATTTTTTCAGATACGCGCTCAAGCTTGTCCATCGCCCGCAGACGCTTGCGTTCGCGGCGCTCGGCCAGGTTCCTGAAGAATTTCACGGCAGGCGCTCCTAGATCGGCATCAACGGTGGAACATCAGGCGCTTGATGCGCTTGAGGGTGGTCTTGTTGTAGTGGCGCAGGGGAATGCTGCGCAGCAGATCCCAGGCGTAGGCCTTGTCGGCGACCACGGCATACTTGAGCGCCTTGTGCACCAGCACCGAGCGCCCACGGGCATAGCCCGGATACTGCTGGTAGGGCGCGATGGCCTTGAGATCGGCCTCCAGCAGCACCTTGAACTTGCGCGACAGGTTGTTGGGGTGGCGGCGGTAGCGTGTGACGCACACCGGCAGCTCGTGGATCTCGTAACCCTGGGCAGCAATGCGCAAGGTCATCTGGAAATCCTGGACCTTGATGGCCGGGTCGTAGAAATCAGCCGCGCGCATCGCTTCCATCCGGTACAGCGAGCCGGGCGCGCCGACGACCACTGCGTCACGCAGGATCTCGGCGAAATCGAAGGTCTTGATTTCGGTGCGTTGCTGCGCCTTGATGTCGCGGCCTTCGGTGTCCATGTAGACGATCAACGCACCGACACAACCGACCTTTGGGTGGGCGTCCAGGTAGGCGGCGCGAACACTCAGGGAGTTCGGCAGCATGATGTCGTCGAGATCGGGGGTCGAGACATAGACCCCACGGGCATGCTGCAGGCCGGTATTGAGCGCACCACTGACCCCTTGGTTGGCCTGGGTCAGCAAGGTGAAATCGTAGGTCGATTGCAACGCGCGGAGCATCTCGACGCTTCGGTCGCTGGAGCCGTCGTCGACGATGATGACTTCGAAGTTCGGGTAGTCCTGGGCAAAGATGCTCGCCAGTGCCGCCTCCAGGTACTTCTCGGCGTTGTAGCAGGGGGCGACGACCGAGATCAACGGTGCCTCAGTGGTGGAAGTCCATCCTTGCGTCATCGTACTGGCAAGCCTCTGTGCGCGATCCGTGAGCGGGTCGCAGGGTTCAGCCCATGACCGTAAAGGCGCACAGTATACGCAAGCCCGCTGCGTTCTCGAAGCGGCCCGCTTCAGCCTTGGGCGCCAGGCTCGGCCAGGCGGTACGCGGCGAGCGCGGCCAGGTAGCTGCCATCGGGGGCGCGCCTGCGAAAGTGCTTGTCGAGCCCGGCGAAAATAGCTTCGGCGACCTTGCGCTGGTGACGAGGATCCTGCAGCCGCTGGCAATCCCGGGCATTGGACATGAAGCCAGTCTCCACCAGGATCGAAGGCACGCTGGGCGACTTGAGCACCGCGAAACCCGCCTGCTCCACCCGGGCCTGATGCAGACCGGCCACGCCTTCGAGCTGGCCAAGCACCGAATGCCCCAGGTCCAGGCTGGTGGAGATGGTCGCATTCATCGACATGTCCAGCAGCACACCTGCCACCACCGGGTCCTTGGGTGGTTTTTTCAACACGCTGGATACCCCGACGAAATCGGCATCGTTCTCGCGTTGTGCCATCCAGCGCGCCACTGTCGAAGTAGCACCATGCTCGGACAGGGCGAACACCGAGGCACCGGATGCGGTGCGCCTCGGCGCCGCGTCGGCATGCACGGAAATGAACAGGTCGGCGTTCAGCCGTTGGGCCATTTCGGCACGTTTGCGCAGCGGGATAAACACGTCCTGATTGCGCACCAGGCGCGCCTTGAAGCCCTTCTGCGCATCGATGCGTCGCGCCAGCAGGCGGGCGATGGCCAGTGCTACAAGCTTTTCCTGCTCACCGCCACTGCCGACGGCACCTGGGTCCTTGCCGCCGTGACCGGCATCGATCACGATCAACAGGTCACGCCCCTGCGGCGGTGCCATATTCCCGACAGTCTTGCCCGTCGGCACTGCGGCCGCAACTGGCAATCCGCCAAGACGCAGGGCCAACTGCCGACCGCGGGCGAGCGTCTGCAACTCGCCGGAAATTCCCGGTGAGCGCAGGTCCAGCACAATGCGCAAGCCGCCGTCTGCAGTCGCTGCACTGCGAATTGCCTTGATCGGCGTGCCCTTGAGGGCCAGCCCATCAAGCGAAGTCGCCAGCCCCGCGCCTTGCAGATCAAGAACCAGTCGCGGTGGCGCTTCCAGGGTGAAGGTGCGAGCGGGTATCGGGCCACTGAGGTCCAGCAGCAGGGTCGTGCCTTCTGCCCCCTGGCGCAATACTGCACCGCGAACCTGCTCGGCGGTATTGGCCAGCACCAGGCGGCTGACAGGCAAGGTGCAGCCGGCAAACAGCAGCTGCAGGAAGGTGCGTCTGTCCATGGCGGAGGGCACTCGTGTCGACAAAAGCTGATTACAATTAAGGTTATAACATAACATTTTAAAGTCATTTGCAAGGCTTTCCCGTTTGTCACGCTCACCGGATCTGCACGCGTTGGTTAAACCAGGTACGGACTACGGAGACACAGACGAAGAAGCGTCTCAAGACTTTCCATGAAGGCCCTAGGGTCTGTATGAAAAACCCTGATACTCGGTGATTCTGCGTTGAAAACAGCCTGGTGCGCCAGCCCGGTCGGAATGCTCATTTACAACCCGTAAAGTCGAGCGCGACCCCGGCCGTTCCTCGGCTGTTTTCGCCTTGCCTGACCTTCGTCTCAAGGCTTTTCATACAGACCCTAGGGAAACGCCGTTGGGCCTGATCTGCTGAACCTAAACGTGGGCTAGGATCTTTGCAGACGTTTCAGCCATATAACCAGTGATTCCATCGACATGGGCTTGGCGCAGAAATAACCCTGGCCGTGATTGGCACCGAGTTCCAGCAGGAGCGAACGCTGCTCCTGAGTTTCGATGCCTTCGACGATCAGTTCCATATGCAAATCTTCTGCCAGCGTCAACGCATTGCGGACAATCGTACGCGCGCGAGGTGAACCTTCGAGCTGTCGAGTGAACTCCCCCGCCAACTTGAGTTCCTCGAACGGGATTTCGCTGAGCCGCCACAGCGAGGAGTACCCCGTGCCGAAGTCATCCATCGATAGGCGCACACCAATCGTCTTCAGGCACATGAGGCGCTGACGGATATCAGGCGCAAGAACAGCAGGTGCGTCCTCGGTGATCTCTAGGGTCACCGAGGATAGCGGCAACGGATGCTGCATCAGGCGCGTGATCAAGCGATCAAACAAAGCATGAGTGGCCAGTTGGTGCAGACTGAGGTTCAAGGAAAAACCCAGCTCCCAACCCTGCCGATGGAGTCTTATCTGGCAAGCCAGGCTCTGCTCCAGCAGCTCGCTGAACAAATCATCCAGCAACTGTTCGCGGGTCATCGTGGCTATAAATGCCGCTGGAGGCAGTAAGCCATACTGGGGATGCTGCCAGCGCGCAAGAACTTCCACGCTGTGCACCACCCGACTATGTAAATCGAACTTAGGCTGAGCATAGGCCCGGAATTCGCGACGGCATAGTCCCGCGCGGATGCCTACAGTATCAACGCACTGGGTCGCCGACATGAACAAAGAAGAACGCGTGGGTTCTCCGTCAGAGAGCAGAGTCGGAAGTGCGATGAACATTTCAAGTTCCTGCGTGGAGCCAGCCGAGAAGCTGATATTGATGATCAGCCTCGCCATCATACTTTTTCTTATATTCAACGACCACCCACTGCCAAAGCCAATACATGCCAGCAATGATAAAAAATTTGCCTGAAACGTCATCCACCAGAAAGTTCCAAGCCCCTCACTGTAAATACAAAAATAAACTTGCTTTTTACCTTGAGCTACTTTTGAATATTTTATGCGCTCCTTCGATCCCGTGTTTTTTGACAACTATTTAAACAGACTGTTGACAGACTTATCCAGGTAAGGGAACCCATGAAAAACTACGTACTTCTTCCATTAGTGGCCATACTGACGTTCGGCTGTGAAAGCTCAGATCGTGACCCGAAAGTGGATCAAGCAAAAATCTGCGTGGCCACGACTGATAAACAGGCTCTTGCGTGCACGGAGGGGCAGCTCTTCATGGCTAGAATTACTCAGCCAGACTTAACAACACGAGCATACAATGTCCTTAACTCTGTAGCACTGTATTGCAACACCAACTACCCGATATTTGAGAATCCTGCGGGTGTTGTTTGCATCATGACACACGCACGTATCAGTGCGTTGACAGGCATTCAGCGCGATAGCAAAGCACCTGAAAAATTCCCTTCATCGCACGAAAAATAAACCCCCAACACAAAAGACCATTTTTTAGTATCCACAAATATGAAATAACCTTATGAAATTTTTCGCCATCAGTACCTCCGCCTTAATTTATTTGATACTTCCCGACCACGCGCTAGCCGACTATAACAGAGGAGCGTCCGAATACCGTCTGAAAAACTTTGCTTCCGCGATTTATGAGTGGCGGCAATCTGCCGAAGAAGGCGAAGTTCGGTCCCAGCTTCGACTAGCACAAATGTACGAACGGGGACAAGGTGTACCACGCCAGTTTGATCTGGCGAAAAAGTGGTACTCCCTTGCGGCTCATGGTGGTGACGTTGAAGCGCAAAGATATGTGGCAAAAATCTATCTACAGGGCCTCGATGGGCAGGAGCCAGACCCTTGGCAGGCTGCGAGGTGGCTGCAGCGTGCGGTTGACTCGGGCGATGCCGAATCAGCTTTCTTGCTTGGCCATCTCTACTACGCTGGCGCTGGCGTCGCAAGGGATTTACCTAAAGCAATCTTTTATTATCGATTTGCGGCACAAAACAGGATCGCCGCAGCGCAAAATAACTTGGGCAGTCTCTATGAATCCGGAAATGGTCTAGATAAAAACGATACGCTAGCTGCACAGTGGTATTTGCGAGCGGCTCGTGCTCGGGATTCTTATGGTCAAAACAATATGGGAAGAATGTACGCTTTAGGAAAGGGCGTTCCGCAAGACTACGCCTGGGCGATTTTCTGGTTTGCCATGTCAGCTTCTCAAGGGAACACTGAAGCTCAAAAAAACATAGAGACTTACCTCGCACACCTTCCACGTCAGCAAGTGACCACCGAAACTGCAAATATCCGATTGGGCAACTCGACGGCCTATAAGGTAATTGCACAAGTGATGCGAGGTCAGACTCTTCCGGTTTTGGGCGAGGGACAGGGGTGGACGCAGGTCTATCTTGAATCGAGCCAGCAACTGGGGTGGGTCTCCTCGTCACTGCTGGATTAATGACTTATTGGATTGTTAAAGGGGTGTGCGATCTTCGCGCCCTATGACCCGTTATTTGAATATCGACTCGACGATTTGGCGCGAGGCAGGCACGCTGCCCCCCTATCGAAGCGGCCTCTGAACACTGCTGGACAGGCCGGCGCTCTCCTTCCCCCCATGATGAGATTCGATCCTCACGAATGCCACGCTTGATCAGTGCACGACGTACAGTTACGGCCCGACGCTCCGAGAGTAACTGGTTATAGGTTTCATCTCCTAGTCGATCCGCATGCCCGATAACGACGACCGATGATCCGTCCGCCATCCCTTGTAAGACCCACGATGCGACCTCATCGATTTCGCGCTCGCCTTGCGGGCTAAGCGCGTCACTATCGAAGTCAAATAAAGCATCGGCACTGACCGAGACACGCGTATCCTCGGACGTTTCTTCCGCGAGTGATCGCGCGCACTCGCCCTCCTTCCAGTATCGCCCATCCACGAGCATATCATCATCAAAATGCAGCTGATATTGGCAGGTTCGATAACGCCCCAAGTAATCGGGCATATGGAATATGAAGTTCCACTCATGTTCTCCAAACATGCCTTCATCAAAATGAGGGCGACCCAGTAAATCATAGACCTGGTCTTTGCTCATGCCGTCACGCAGTGTTCGAAGGTTAGCCAAATTGGGATAACTACCTTGCGTTTGCCAAGCACTCTTCATATCGGGAAAGACGATGGCCTTTTTTTGAGGAGAGACCGACTCTTGCTCTTGCTGTTGAATCGTTGCGCTTGAGCAGCCGACGGTGGCCCACCCCAGCATCACCAGGGTGGTTGCGTAACGAATATGCCGTTGAATCGACATGGTTTAGGGCCCCTTGTCTCGATTACCAGTGGAAGCCGACGCCTACAGCCGCGCCTGCGTGGTTTTGCGTATCTCCCGTGAGGTTTAAACGCGTCGTCCACCGACCGTTATCCGATAGCCAGGAAAAGCCGACAGCGACTGCCGATTCTCCCTGATACGTTCCCCCGCCCACGGCGATCATGCTTTTACCCGCGATAGTTGCTTGAGGAATGGCAGCCGCAGCCAGGGCGCTTGCCGTACCGGCATTGGCCTGATCTTTGACATCGTCGATCTTTCTTCCAAGCCCATCGATCTGGCGACGATAATTTTGATCCATCGCCCTGAGCTGCCCTACATTGGCCGCGTCCGTATCGGCCTCGCCCGACGCGACGTTATGGACCCGCGTCGGTGAGCCCGCTTGACCCATCGTGACCGAGCTATAGTTGACACTGCCATCTACGTGACGGTCGTAATTCACCGCCCCGGCCTGCACCGAGCTCAATTGGCGAACATTGACTGCATCGGTTGCCTCGGTACCGCCGGCCACATTAGTAATCTGACGCTCTTTATTCTCGCTGCCGACTGAAACCGCGCCCTGAGTCGATGCAACGCTATGGCCGGAAAAGGCTTCCTCAGCACCGTTCATGCCTGCGCGGGTGGCGCGTGAGCCTGCTCCAAGCGCGATACTGCCTTCTGCCTCGGCGACCGCACCGTTACCCATAGCAACGCTGTTGTCACCATTGGCGACGCTACTGGGCCCTGAGGCAACACTATTCGCGCCGTTGGCCTGCGCGGCTGGGCCATCGGCGTTCGCTCTAAAATAACGGCTGCCACCTTGGTTGATATCAGTAATGGCGTTCTGCATTTCCCAAAGCTGACTGCCATTGACGGCCTCGCGGCTGTTTTCGGCAATGTCGCCAGCGGCTAAATTACCGATGGTTGTTCCGCCTTCTCCCTTGAGTTCGACAGAGCTGTAATCGACGCTACCATCTTCATTGGTGCTGTACTGCACGGCCTGGTCACCCAGGCGCTCGATGTCTCCACTCAAGTTGGTGATGTTACCCTCGACGCTGGTGACACGCCCATCGAGCGCTGTGATATCAGTTTGTGCCCTGAAAACATCATCCTGTACGGCTGCCACAGCCTGATTGGTTGCATATAGCTGGCTTCCATTCACGGCGTCTGTGCTTTCGGAAGTCACGCGCCCAGCGGCAATATTTGTCAGCGTCCGCTCTTTTCCCGCAGAGCCCAAACTCACGTTTCCGACCGGTGCCGAGCCAGCATAAGTGTACATTTGCCCTGCAATCATGCTGCCTTCCGTCGCGATCGCTTCCTCTGAGATCGAGTCCGCGCCCAAAGCAATGCCATTGCTGGTGCCTACTGTTGCTCCTCTACCGATGGCAATCGCGTTTTCGGCTCTGGCCTGGGCGTCGACACCGACGGCAATCGCGCCGCGGCCGGTAGCTCCGTTGTTATCGTAGTTACCGCCTTCTTCTCCACCATCATTGACGCTGTAATAGCGCGTACGATTGCGATCGAAGTAAGCCAGATTTACGGCGTCCCCCCGCGCAGTAGGATCGCCAAGATTGGAGATAGTTTGACCATTCATATCGATCCCATCGGCGTTGATACTAAGGCCTCCGGGTAGGGTCACACTATCGAGCTCTAAGTTCCGATTGAGCCTGATGGCAACCTGTCCGTCGTTATCATCACCAACTTGTTCAACACTCAGGTTGTTGTCACCTGTGAAGGCAACGCTTCCGTTCGGACCGATGTTAGCGGCGTTACCATAGTCATCTGTAACGTTCCAACCTGCATTCGCCGCATTACTAGTCTTGGCCAATGCGGCATCGATGGTGTCTTCACCCGTGCCCCCCAAGTTAGAAGTGATAATTTCACCCGTGTTCGGATCGATGGTCGTATTGCCACCAATGATGTCCCCGACATTGGCGGCGTGGCGGAATAGCTGGCTTCCATTGATGGCCTCGGTGCTGTTTGCATTGACTGCCCCATCCCGCAATGCGGTAATGGTGCTTCCTCCCATATCAATGCCATCGGCAGCAACGGTTACCGCGCTGAGCGGATTGCCCTCCCCATCGACTTCCACAGACGCTACGGTCAGGCCAGTTTGAGTCAATGCGCTCCCACCGCGACCCTCGCCACCGCTCACATTGACGCCAGCGCTGGTGACTACCGTTGTGCTAGTGACATCGCCACTGTCACTAATAGCGGTTACCTCCAAGCCGGCATCATCCAGTCGGCTATTGCCGGTCGTGACGCTGTTGAGGTCAAGATTGCGATTGAGTCGGATGGCGACCTGACCCCTATCGTCCTCGCCAGTTTGCGTCACCTCAAGATTATCGTCGCCGGAGAAAGTCACGCCGCCATTCGGACCGATGTTGGCGGTGTTACCCTCAGCATCGCTCAAGTTCCAGCCGGCGTTGGCAGCGGTATTGATAGCGCCAATCGCACCATTGATAGTGTCTTCGCCAGTTCCACCCAGGTTCGACGTGGAGATCTCGCCCGAGTCCGGATTGATCGTCGTGTTGCCACCGATGATGTTGCCTAGGTTGCTGGCCTGTCCGAATAGCTGGCTTCCGTTGATGGCATCGGTGCTATCCGCATTGACGGCACCGTCACCCAACGCGGTTATGGTGTTGCCGCCCATATCGATACCGCTGGCGTCGATAGAAGGTCCACCACCATTGATCGACAGACTATCGATGGAGATGTCTGGGGCGGTCGCGATAGTGATATTGGCGCCGTCTTGGGTAAGTTCGATATTGGCGCCGTCGAAAAAACGTACAGCCTCACCTGGTGCAACATTACTTGTGCTGCTCCCGTTCACACCGAGATTAAAGCCTTGACTCGCGTAATCCGCTTTCTCGTTGACGGCGGAGAGCTGGGAAACGTTGACGGCATCAGTATCTGCCGACCCTGCCGCAACGTTGGTGATACGCCGCTCACTGTCGGCTGCACCGACTGAAACCTCCCCCACCGGTGCCGTTCCTGCGACCTCGATGGTATTACCAGCGGCATCCAGCGGCTGGAAGGGTGAATCCCCGAGGGTGTTGCCGTTGGCGATGGAGTTCGAACCTAGTACTACGCTGTTCGCCACCGTGACTGAAGCATTGTTCCCCAGTATGAAAGCGTCGGCGACATTGATGGGGGTATCTTCGGTGCCATTACTGTTGCCGATGATGCGGCTACCCGTAGCGTTATCGCCGAGAAAGTTTCCATTACCGAAAATACCGGCATCATCGGCGGCGATGGCCGCGCTGGGACTGCCGTTATCATTACCTAGCGTATAGGTCCCATTACCCGTTACATAGCTGGGGTCACCGATTGCACCTGAACGCTCCCCGATAACTTGGTTACCGGTGCCAATACTCAAAGAGCCCTGGCCCGCAACGATGGAAAAATAACCCAGTGAAATCGCGTCAGCAGCTGTCGCGATAGAGCCATAGCCTACAGCTATGGACCTGGCGCCTTGAGATGAGGATGAGCCACCTATGGCAAGGGAATTCTCACCATCGGCTACTGCGCCTGAACCGAACGCAGAGCTGCCCACAGCGCGCGCACGAGCACCACTACCCATAGCGGTCGTCGATAGCTGACTTGCCAGCGATTCAGAGCCGAATGCTGAAGATCCCTCTCCACTAGCCGTCGCGTTGTTTCCAACTGCCGACGCATCAGTTGCAGTGGCGCTCGCATTACTGCCTACGGCCAACGCGAAATCAGCTGCAGTGTCATTGCCATCGCCGTCTCGCATACCGACGGTTGCACCATGGCCAAAAGCCGAAGAGCCTTCCCCAATGACCAGAGCATTATTACCTACAGCAGTCGACAAATGGCTAGTTGCTTCCGAATTGCTGCCAGCCGCCAGGGAATAACTTCCACTGGCGTTCGAGCCTGTGCCGAAGGCAGACGAGGCTTCACCACTTGCCGCTGAGAGGTTTCCAACTGCCATGGCATAGTCTGCCGAAGCATTAGCAGAGTTTCCGTAAGCGATGGCATCCATCCCTACCGCGCTCGATGCTCGCCCTATAGAGATAGCTGAGTAGTTGTCGGAGCCCGACGCCATGGCGCCATCACCTAAGGCAATATCGCCATTGAACGTGGCTGCCGAGTTTGCTCCCAAAGCTATCGATTGGCTGCCTGAGGCTGCCGCATTGTTTCCCGCGGCGAATGAGTCGGGGCCACTCGCGTTTGAGCTATAGCCCAATCCAATTGAGCGATCTGCAGTCGCTTGAGAATAAGAACCGAGAGACAGAGCCATGACACCGGAGGCATTGGCTCTATCGCCAAGCGCACTCCCCCCCCTCACTGAAGCACTTGCCAGACGTCCTATCGCAACCGTATTAGCGGCGGATGCCATCGATCCAGACCCGAATGCAAAAGCGTTATCAGCTGTGGCTTGTGTACCAGAACCGATGGCCAATGAAAAAGATCCCGTTGATCGCGTGTTGACACCTAGACTGATGGCAGAACCACCCGAAGCGCCGGAGCCACTACCGATAGCAATGGCATTATCATTACAACCCGTAGCACTACTACCGATAGCGATCCTCGTAGGTGATCCATTACAGTCGTCCCCCCCGCCTGCTTCATACGCAGATGAGGAGTCCGGCATGCCACATAATAAAGGAAGATAGATACCCACTGCTGCCACCCTACATTTGCTTGTAGAGCGCCGCGACACGGCATGCTCGGACGTAACAACAAGTCGCCCCAATGCAGTACTCCACACGACTCGAAAAATATGATTCATGGTCCCTCCAGACTTGGACAACGGGGCGGAAATTCTTAAGACTTTAGATGCACCTGAATTAAACCCTTGCTCACCTTCCAGCCACAGCAATAATCCACCACTCAGCCGCCAGACTGAACTCGGAGACAAGTTTGCCACTTACGCAACAATAAGGTAGGGTTTGTACAGCAGCATTCTGCACCCTGTTCTAAATATTTTTTTTCCAGAGCTGATAAAAAATTTGCCTATTATGACCTTCATCAAGAGGTCGGTACCTTGGTACAGTTCCTCTATAGCGGCCAACAGTGCTAAGCGCTTTGAGCTCATGGGCTAGTAGGCTTGGAGGAAATCGAAGGCAGTTAAGCGAGCAGTGTTTTGAAGGCCGTGGCGCCAAGATAGACTGGTGTGCTGCCCTATCGAGCTGATGCACTGGTATCAAATTTGAGAGTTGGCAGGCTTGGCTGACAGGTTTGGATTTCGGAGGGGCGTGTGATGGTAGGTCTTATAGATGAAAAAAAAATCGACCTTTTGCTTTCGAAAGTCAATAATTACATCGACAGCCAGGGCAGCGGCGAAGGTATTTTCCCAACACGCATTGATGGCTTTAACCTCCACCGCACTTTTGCAAAAGTTATGCCGGTAAGCCAAGTTTATCGACCCCAACTTTGTGTGGTGCTACAAGGCTCTAAACAGATTCTCTTTGGAGAAAACATGCTCGACTATCATGCGCTGGAGTGCCTGGTCGTCAGTATGGAGTTACCCGCTAGCGGACGAATTGCCGAAGCGACACCGAGCTTGCCATTCATCGGCATAACCCTGGATATTGATAAAGACGACGTTGCCGAAGTCGTGGCGAAATTCGATGCAGTATCTTCTTCTTGTGACCCCGTCGAATCGTGTGCATTCGTTGTCAAGCTTGATGATATGTTTTTAGATTGTTTGCTGCGCCTGATAAATTTATTGGATCGCCCCAGTTCACTTCCGATTCTTTATCCTTCACTGATGAAAGAGTTATATTGCTGGTTCCTAGACGGAGCCTACGCTAGTGAGTTCTGTAAGCTCGCTATACCAGACAGCCAAATGCAGCGCCTCACAAAAGCCATCGAGTTTTTGAGAGAAAACTTTAATAAAAAGCTTTCAATTAAACAGTTGGCCGAAGTGGCAAAGATGAGCCCCTCTTCTTTTCGCAAAAACTTCAAAGCTGCGACATCGACGACTTCTCTACAGTACCAGAAAAATTTACGCCTTTTGGAGGCGCGACGCCTAATGGTATCTGAGTCCAAAAGTGTGGCGGAGGCAGCTTATGAAGTAGGTTATGAAAGCCCTTCACAGTTCAGTCGAGAATACTTGCGAACATTTAATATAAACCCTAAACGTGACGCCATGAATCTAAAAGACCTACACAGTAAGTATGCCGGCCGAAAAGCGCGATAACCGTTTGGCGCCACGAAAAAACCGCCATGAAAATTATAGAAAACGAGCGATATAACTATTAATTTCAGAATACAAAGAGCCACTGATCGCCTGTACTATCGATACGTGAAAACACTATCGCGCCCAATGAATGCAACCTATCCGATGCACTGGCCGAATTCACTAATCGAGTGTTTTTATTGAGGACGTCGACCTAAACGCCCACGCATGCTGCTTCAATATCAGACGTTGCAACCTGTACAATTTTATGTGTCGCGCACAGCTTGGAAACTCGTTGCCATGAAAACGCTCTTCGACAACGTGAAGAAGCGCTGCATGCGATGAAGAAAGGAGAGCCCGCAGCCCCAACGGTCTATCGGCAGTCATTTGAGTTGTGACGGGTCAAGTATGCACTATGCCTTTGACTTTTTGACCCATAAACAAAAAAGCCCACCGAAAGCGGCAGGCTATTTCATATAAAGTCACGCTGAAGCATCACTTCATATGGATGACAGAAAGTGACTGCTAAGCACGCTTTCCTAGTACATCGTGTATTTCTCTGAATATGGTGGGTCGTGTAGGATTCGAACCTACGACCAATTGGTTAAAAGCCAACTGCTCTACCAACTGAGCTAACGACCCGTTGGATGGCGCGTATACTACTGATTTCTCAGAGAAAATCAACACCCCATCGCATTATTTTCAAAAATAACGTGTTGGATCAGCGATCCCGGCAGCCTTGAAGCCTTCAGCACGCAGGCGGCAGCTATCGCACTTGCCGCAGGCACGGCCATCGTCGTCGGCCTGGTAACAGGATACTGTGAGGCTGTAGTCCACCCCACGGGCAATACCGGCCTCGACGATTTGCGCCTTGCTCAGGTTCTGCAGTGGCGCCTGGATGCGGAACCCCTGACCTTCCACCCCCGCCTTGGTAGCCAGGTTGGCCATGCGCTCGAAGGCCTCGACGAACTCCGGGCGGCAATCGGGGTAACCCGAATAATCAACAGCGTTGACGCCAATGAAGATGTCACGAGCTTGCAGCACTTCTGCCCAGCCCAGCGCCAACGACAGGAATACGGTATTGCGCGCCGGTACGTAGGTGACCGGAATACCCTCGGTAGGTGCTTCAGGCACATCGATACTGCTGTCGGTGAGGGCCGAACCGCCAATACCATCGAGGTTCAAGCCAATGACCTTGTGCTCGACCACGCCCAGATCGCGAGCCACCCGCGCAGCTGCGTTGAGCTCAGCGCGATGGCGCTGGCCGTAATCGAAGCTCATGGTGTAGCAACTGTAGCCCTCGGCCTTGGCCATGGCGACCACAGTGGCCGAGTCCAGACCGCCAGACAGCAGGATTACCGCACGTTTTTCAGTCATGTCATTCACTCTCTTGATCAGCGGCCCGGTTCGTCGTTCCACAGCAACTTGTGCAGTTGCAGTTGGAAGCGCACGGGCAGGTTGTCGGCGACGATCCAGTCGGCCAGGTCGCTGGCGCTCACCTGATGGTGGCTGGGCGAGAACAGGACTTCACCTGCCCGTTCTTCGAGGTTGTACTGGATCAGCTTGGACACTGCCCAGTCGTAGTCCTCACGGGAGCAGATGACGAACTTGACCTGATCATTGCTCGTCAGGTGTTCGATGTTCTCGTAGCGGTTACGGTGAACCTCTTCCGAACCTGGGGTCTTGAGGTCGACCACGCGACTGACCCGCGTGTCCACCCGAGAGATGTCGAGCGCGCCGCTGGTCTCCAGCGAAACCTCATAGCCCGCATCGCACAGGCGCTCAAGCAAAGGCAATGCGTTGGGCTGGGCCAACGGTTCGCCGCCAGTGACGCAGACATAGCGCGGGCGAAAACCTGCAACCTGCTCGAGAATGTCGTCGAGGGTACGCAGTGTGCCACCACTGAATGCATAGGCACTGTCGCAGTACTGGCAGCGCAGGGGGCAACCGGTCAGGCGCACGAACACGGTGGGCAAGCCAGCCGTTCGCGTTTCACCCTGTAACGAGTAAAAGACTTCGGTGATACGTAATGTGTCTTGCATGGTCGCCACGGGCGTGACAGCTATACAGGCTGACCGCCTCCGTCAGGCACTGCTGCAGACTCGACATAGCGTTATCCGCAGCAGCGTGTTTACGAAAAAAGGGCAGAGATTCTAACGAAAAACCCCGCGCCAGGCGCGGGTTTCTTTCAAGCGATGCAGTTTAGAGCTTCTGCAGGTCTCGCTGGGCCAGTTGCGCGGCAGAGGTGCCGGGGTACTGGGTGATGACCTGCTGCAGGATACCCTTGACCTTGTCGGTGTGGCCCATGCGACGTTCGACATCGGCCAACTTGTACAACGAGTCAGGCACCTTGCTGTGCTTGGGGTACAACTGGCTGACCTTGGCGAAGGCCTGACCGGCACCTTGCAGGTCGCCTTTGGCGAGGTTGACCTCACCCAGCCAGTACTGCGCGTTGCCGGCGTACTGGCTGTTGGGGTACTTGCGCAGGAAGGCACTGAAGGCCTGGCTGGCCTTGTCGAAGTCTTTCTGTTTGATCAGATCGAAAGCAGCATCGTAGAACAGCTTTTCTTTCGCCGGATCGGCCGGCTCGCCACTGGCGGCCGGTTGCTGCGCAGCGCTTGCGCCTGCAGCGGCACCTGCGGCGTCGGATGCGCCACCGGTGGAGGAATTATCGGGTGTAGCGGCTGGCGCGGCACCACTGTTGATACGGCGGTCCAGATCCTGGTAACGCTCCAGGTTTTCCTGCTTCATGCGCGACACATCGTTCTGCAACTCTTCGATGATGCCTTGCTGACGGGAAATCTGGTCCTGCATCTGTTGCAGTTGCATGAACAACTGACCCTGTGCAGAAGCAGGGGCCGAAGCCCCTGCCCCGGCATAGGCGCCGCTCGTGCCATAACCCGAAGGCGGATAGCTGCCTCCGTTGTCATCAACTACAGGAACCGCAGCCCACGCAGAAAGCGGCAGGCTGAGGGCGAGGACGGTTACAACACGACGGCACATACGCATAAGAACTTACTTACGCAGTTCTACGCGGCGGTTCTGAGCCCAGGACTGCTCGTCGTTGCCGGTAGCAACTGGACGCTCTTCGCCGTAGGAAACCAGTTCCAGCTGAGCAGGGGAAACGCCCTGCAGAACCAGGTAGCGCTGAACGGCCTTGGCACGACGCTCGCCCAGAGCCATGTTGTACTCGCGGGTACCGCGCTCGTCGGTGTTACCTTCCAGAACAACACGGTTGCCGTTGGCTTTCAGGTCCTTGGCGTGAACGTCCAGGGCGCGCATGGCTTCTGGCTTCAGATCCGAGCTGTCGTATTCGAAGTAGAAGGTGGTGATTGCGCGCAGGGCGGCTTCTTCGCTCAGGGAACCGTCAACAGCGCCGGTGTTTGCACCGTAGCCAGCGTTCGGGTCAACAGCGCCTTCGCCAGCGTTGTCACCGCCCTTGGAGGAGCAACCTACAGCTACGGCCATGGCCAGAGCCAGCGCAGCGAATTTACCAAACTTCAGCATTTCCATCGTGAAACTCCTAATGAAACCCCAGTGTGTTAAGCAAAATTGTTACGCCGCAATCAGTTCAGGTAGGGGGACCAGGACGGTTCTCTGACTTCGCCTTGAGCGGTAGGAAGTGGGAGCCTCACACGGCCGTTAAGCGACACGAGCATCAAGACTCCCCGGCCCTGCTGGCGGGTGGCGTAGATTAGCATGGTGCCGTTAGGCGCAACAGTGGGAGACTCATCAAGACTCGTTTCAGAAAGAATCTTTACACTTCCCCGTTGCAAGTCCTGAGCAGCCACCTTGAAGTTGGTGAAACCTTCCTGGCGATGAATCATAACCAGGGTCTTTTCATCCGCCGACAGTTTCGGGTTGGCATTGTAGTTGCCAACGAAGGTCACACGCTCGGCGCCACCGCCACCTACCGAAGTCTTGTAGATCTGTGGCTTGCCACCACGGTCGGAAGTGAAGTACAGCGTGTTGCCATCCTTGCCCCAGAACGGCTCGGTATTGATACCAGGACCTGCAGTGACACGGCTGATCTGACGCGACCCCATGTTCATCACATAGATGTCCGGGTTGCCGTCCTTGGACAGCACGAACGCCAGACGATTGCCATCGGGCGACCAGGCTGGTGCACCGTTAAGGCCTTCGAAGTTGGTGATCTGCTCGCGGCGACCGGTGTCGATGTGCTGGACGAAGATACGTGGACGCTTCTGCTCGAACGAGACATAGGCGATACGCTTGCCATCAGGTGCAAAACGCGGCGACAGGATGGGCTCGCGCGACTGCAGCAGCGTCACTGCACGGGCACCGTCATAGTCGGAACGCTGCAGGGTGTAGCGGGTGTTGTTGGTCGAGAATCGCTCGGCAGTCACGTACAGCATGCGAGTGGAGAACGCACCCTTGATACCGGTGAGCTTCTCGAACGACTGGTCGGCGATGTAGTGCGCCATGTCGCGCAACTGATCGACGCCACCACCGACACTGCCGGTCAGCACCTGTTGCTCGGTTGCAACGTTGAACAGCGCGTAGCTGATCTGCAGGCGACCACCGGACGGCACGATGCTACCGACCATCACGTACTGGGCACCCAGCGCCTTCCAGTCGCGGAAGATGACTTCGCTGGCCTGGGTCGGCTGGCTGATCATGTTCTGCCGCGGGATGGGCGCGTAGTAGCCGGAGTTGCGCAGATCGTTGCCGATGATGTCGGCCATGTCTTCCGGCAGCACGCTGCCACCCTGCAGACCGAACGGCACTACCGCGATGGGCGTGGCCCGGTCGCTGCCGCTGGTGACCAGGATGTTCTTTTCCTCTGCCACGGCCATGCCTGCCACGCAGCAGAGCATGACCAGCAGTCCTCTCAGACGTTTAATCACAACGCTAGATCCTCAGGTGTAAATGTCATCTTGAACGAACGATACGGATTGAACTCGTTCGGCTTCAAGCCCTGCATTTCAGTCAACCGGCCAATGTTCTTCACCGCGGCCACGGCCGAGCTGTCGAACGGACCGTCGCCACTGGACTTGGCCACGCTCACATTGGTGATCGTGCCGTCCGGCAGCATGTTGATCTGCAGGACTACCGTCATGCCCTTGCGCGCGGATGGCGGACGCGCCCAACCTTCGGCCGCACGCATGCGGATGAGGTCGTCGAAATCACCTGCCACCTGGTCGCCTTGCTCATCGGCCAGTGCCTGCTGACGCTCGGTGGTGTCGGACAGCAACTCGGCCAGGGCCTGAGCCTTCTTGTCTTCAGCCGCCTTGCGGGCCGCATCCTGTGCCTTTTTCTTCTGTGCATCCGCAGCGGCTTTCTTCTTCGCCTCTTCGGCTGCCTTCTTCTTCGCTTCCTCGGCCGCCGCTGCTTTCTTCTTGGCGTCCTCGGCTGCTTTTTTCTTGGCGTCTTCGGCGGCTTTCTTCTTCGCCTCCTCGGCGGCCGCTTTCTTGGCTTCTTCCTCAGCCTGCTTCTTGGCCTCTTCCTCGGCCTTCTTCTTGGCGATATCCGCTTGCTGCTTCTTCGCTTCCTCGGCCTTCTTCTGCTCGGCGGCTTTCTTCGCTTCCGCAGCCTTGGCGGCGTCTTCAGCTTTCTTAGCCTCGGCGGCTTCGCGGGCTTCCTCGGCCTTTTGAGCGGCGTCGGCTTTCTTTTGTTCCGCGGCCTTCACAGCTTCCTGCTCGACCTTCTTCTGCTCCATCTGCTCGACTTCAGTCTGGCGTGAAGCCGTTTTCTTGGCTTCCCCGGCAATCTTCTGATTGGTCTGGGTGGTCGCCTGACTCTTGGACTTGAGCTGATAGAGCGTAGCCTGGACGATAGGCTTGGAAGGCGGCAGTTCGGGGGTCATGGCGAAGCTGACGAACAGCAGGCCGAACACCAGCACATGCAGGCCAATGGCCCAGACGCTGGGCCAGAAGTAGCTTTCCGAGGCAGATGGCTCTCGCTGTTGCATCAGGGCGCCTCGGTAATCAGGCCAACGTTACCGACACCGGCTTTCTGCAACCCGCCCATGGCGCCCATGACCGCGCCGTAGTCGACGGCCTTGTCACCCCGGATAAACACCTGGGTCTGTTTGCCCTGGTCACGGCCGGCAGCAATGATCTTGGTCACCGCGCTGGTCATTTCCGGCAGGGTCATCGCCTTGTCCATCTGCTTGTCGGTATCGACTTCGCTACCGAGGTTCCAGTAGTAGGTTTTGTCGGCCTTGATCGAGATGGTGAGGATCTGGACGTTGTTGTCCTGCGGCAAGGCTTCGCTGGAAACCTTGGGCAGGTCGACCTTCACGCCCTGGTTGAGCATGGGTGCGGTCACCATGAAGATGACCAGCAGCACCAGCATCACGTCGATGTAGGGCACCACGTTCATCTCGGCGACCGGCTTGCGTTTGTGGCGAACTCGGGCCATGGATGTCTACCTGATCACTCTTCGCTGGTGTGTACTTTGCGGTGCAGGATCGCCTGGAACTCATCGGCGAACGTGTAGTAGCGACCGATCAGTGTTTCGCTGCGTGCAGCGAAACGGTTGTAGGCGATGACTGCCGGGATCGCGGCGAACAGGCCGATCGCGGTGGCGATCAGTGCCTCGGCAATGCCGGGCGCCACGGTGGCAAGGGTGGCCTGCTGGGCGCTGGCCAGGCCACGGAAGGAGTTCATGATGCCCCATACGGTACCGAACAGACCGATATACGGGCTGGTGGAACCGACGGTAGCCAGGAACGGCAGGCTCTGCTCGAGTTTCTCTTCCTCGCGGGAGATGGCCACACGCATGGCGCGCCCCACCCCTTCCATGACCGCATCAGGGTCGACGCCCGGCTGCTGGCGCAGGCGCGAAAACTCCTTGAAGCCGGCGCGGAAGACCTGCTCGACACCCGAATCCGGATCAGGGTTGCTGCCGGCCTGGCGATACAGTTTGGACAGGTCGATGCCCGACCAGAAACGCTCTTCGAACGCGTCCAGCGCACGACGACCGGCGCGCAGCATGGTGCTGCGCTGGAAGATCATGATCCAAGAGGTCACCGAGGCTGCCACGAGAGTCAGCATCACCAGTTGAACCACCACACTGGCATTGGCGACCAGGCTCCACATGGAGGTATGGTCGACGACGTTTGCTTCCACGCTTATTCTCCTGCGTTCGATTGAGTACCCATGCCGTCCGCCATGAAAGCGTCGCGCAGTTCAGGGGGAATGGCCCGGGGTTTGAAAGTGTCGGCGCGCACGGCGGCCACCAGGAACTGCCCTTCGCAAAGCAGTGTTTCATCCGTTTCCCGCCAGACCTGCTGCACGAAGCGCAGGCTGGCGCGATTCAATTCAAGTACTTGTGCGGTTACCCGCAACGCATCGTCCAACCGTGCCGGCGCGTGGTAGCGCGCCTCGCTGGAGTGGACGACGAACAATAGATTCTGTTCCGCCAGCTCGGACTGGGAAAACCCCAGGTGCCGCAACCTCTCGGTGCGCGCACGTTCCATGAATTTCAGGTAGTTGACGTAGTACACCACCCCGCCTGCGTCAGTATCCTCGTAATAGACGCGACAACGGTGAGCGAACGGGTCCTGCCGATTTTGCGCGCGCATACTCTAGTGCTTACTCCTCAGCTTGCCAATCCGCCCCGGCAACTGTTTTTTCAGGGGAAATGTCGTATTGCCAGCGCTATCGCAAAGTGCCAGCGCTAGGACCACGAAAACCCCAATTCGATCTGTCACTCATCGTCAGGATCAGAAAATTCTCCGCCCTCTGCAAAGCGCCCCGGAATGTTCAGGCCGAAATGCAGGTAGGCGTGACGGGTGACCACGCGGCCACGCGGTGTACGCATGATGTAGCCCTGCTGGATCAGGTACGGCTCGAGGACATCCTCGATGGTGTGCCGCTCTTCGCTGATCGCAGCCGCCAGGTTGTCCACACCGACCGGTCCGCCATCGAATTTCTCGATCATGGTCAGCAGCAGGCGCCGGTCGGAATGGTCGAAACCGCGCTCGTCGACATCCAGCAGGTTCAACGCCTTGTCGGCGATCTCCTTGGTGATCTGGCCCTTTGCACGCACCTCGGCGTAGTCACGCACGCGGCGTAGCAGGCGGTTGGCGATCCGCGGCGTACCGCGGGCGCGACGGGCGATCTCGAAAGCGCCCTTGTCTTCGATGGCAAGCCCCAGGATGTTCGCCGACCGGCTGACGATGGTCGCCAGGTCCTGGTTGCTGTAGAACTCCAGGCGCTGGACGATGCCGAAACGGTCACGCAGCGGGTTGGTGAGCATCCCGGCCCGGGTGGTCGCACCAACCAGGGTGAACGGCGGCAGGTCGAGCTTGATCGAGCGTGCGGCAGGCCCCTCACCGATCATGATGTCGAGCTGGAAGTCCTCCATCGCCGGGTAGAGCACCTCCTCGACCACTGGCGAGAGGCGATGGATTTCATCGATGAACAGCACGTCGTGCGGCTCGAGATTGGTCAGCATCGCCGCCAGATCACCCGGACGCTCGAGGATCGGGCCGGACGTGCTCTTGACCGAAACCCCCATCTCGTGGGCGATGATATTGGCAAGGGTGGTCTTGCCCAGACCGGGCGGACCGAAGATCAAGGTGTGATCGAGGGACTCGTTGCGGCCACGGGCGGCCTGGATGAACAGGCCCATCTGCTCGCGCACCACCGGCTGGCCGATGTACTCGTCCAGGCTCAACGGGCGAATGGCGCGGTCCTGGACCTCTTCGCGGTCGCGCCCGCTGGCGGCGATCAGGCGGTCGGCTTCGATCACTTGACGATCATCCCTTTGAGGCTATGGCGAATCAGCTCCTCGCTGCTCATGTTTGCCTTGTCCTTGATCGCCGACACTGCCTTGCTCGCTTCCTGCGGTTTGTAGCCCAGCGAAATCAGGGCGCTGACCGCATCGGCTTCGGCGCTGGAGGTGCTGGCCACCGGCAGTGGGCCATCAGACACCAGGGTGAACATCGCCGGCGAGGTTTCCCAAGCCTTGAAACGGTCCTTGAGCTCGACCAGCAGGCGCTCGGCGGTCTTCTTGCCAACGCCCGGTACGCGCACCAGAGCCGACGCATCCTGGGCCTGCACGCAGCGCACCAGCTCATCGACCTCGAGGCCCGACATCAACGCCAGAGCCAGCTTCGGGCCGACGCCATTGAGGCGGATCAGCTCGCGGAACAGTTCACGCTCGCGCTTCTCGAAGAAGCCATAGAGCAGGTGGGCATCTTCGCGGACCACCAGATGGGTGTGCAGCGTCACCGCTTCGCCGACCTTGGGCAGGCGGTACAGCGTCGTCATCGGCACCTCCAGCTCATAACCCAGGCCATTGACATCGATAATCAGGTGCGGCGGTTGTTTTTCCGCCAGGGTGCCACGCAAACGTCCAATCACGTTCGGATCCTTTCTCTCGGGCGTCTGGTCGGTGACCGGACAACCCTATCAGCAAATGCGGCGGGTGAGCGTGTCACCCGGACAAAATGTGTATCAGGGCATGAAGCTGTTACAGACGCAAGCGCCCACCGCGCCGGCGTGCAGTGGCCAGGCCGTGGGGCACCAGGCTGGAGCGTGTATGGGCGTGGCACAGGGCGATGGCCAGGGCGTCGGAGGCGTCGATCTGCGGCTTCTGCGTCAGCTTGAGCAGGTGCATGACCATCAGCATGACCTGATCCTTGTTCGCCCCGCCCGTACCGGCCACTGACTGCTTGACCTGGCTGGCCGTGTATTCGGCGATCTCCAGGCCCGCCTCGGCGGCGGCGACGATGGCTGCACCACGGGCCTGGCCAAGCTTGAGCGCCGAATCGGCATTGCGCGCCATGAACACCCGCTCGATGCCCATGGTGACGGGGCCATGCAGGCGAATCACCTCGCTGACGCCGCGAAACACGATCTGCAGCCGCTCATGCAACTCGCCGCCCCCCGTGCGGATGCAACCGGAGGCCACGTACTCGCACCCCCGCGGCGTGTGGCGCACCACACCATAACCGGTGATTCGCGAGCCGGGGTCGATACCAAGAATCAGCGTCATAAAGCCTGCGGTTCTTTACACATTTCACTGGCCCGCGAAGAGACCCTGAAGACCAAGGAGAACCTTAGCCGAGTTTTTCCATGATCTCGTCGGATATCTGCGCATTGGAGTAGACGTTCTGCACGTCGTCCAGGTCCTCGAGCATATCGATCAGCTTGAGCACCTTCTCTGCGCCGTCCTGGTCCAGCTCGGCGCTGGTGGTCGGCTGCATGACGATTTCTGCGTCGGCGGCCTTGAAGCCCGCCTCTTCCAGCGCATTGCGCACGGCGTAGAAGCTGTTGAAGGACGTGAAGACGTCGAAGGAGCCATCGTCATTGCCAACCACATCATCGGCATCGGCTTCCATGGCCGCTTCGATCAGCGCTTCTTCATCGACGCCCGGCGCAAAGCTGATCTGCCCCTTGCGCTCGAACAGATAGGCCACCGAGCCATCGGTACCGAGGTTGCCGCCGCACTTGGTGAACGCATGGCGCACAGCTGCTGCTGTGCGGTTGCGGTTGTCGGTCATGGCCTCGACCATGATCGCCACGCCACCGGGACCGTAACCCTCGTAGCTGAGCTCTTCGACGTTGTCGCTTTCGTTGGTGCCGGCCCCGCGCGCGACCGCACGATCGATGATATCGCGGCTCATGTTGGCACCCAGCGCCTTGTCCAGCGCCAACCGCAGCCGGGGATTGGAGGCCGGATCACCACCACCCTGCTTGGCAGCGACGGTCAGTTCGCGAATCCACTTAGTGAAGATCTTGCCTCTCTTGGCATCCTGGCGTTCTTTGCGGTGCTTGATGTTCGCCCACTTGGAATGACCGGCCATAACGACTCCAAATCCTTGAAACAGAAACAGGTTCCGCCCCGAAGGGCGGAACGCGGAAAATCCTGCGCACAAGCGCGAAGCGCCCCGAATCCGGGGCGCCTGCGGTTGGTTACTCGACCTTGGTCTGCTCACGCAGACGGATGTGCAGCTCGCGCAGAGCCTTGGCATCGACCAGGCCCGGGGCCTGGGTCATGACGCACGCAGCGCTCTGGGTTTTCGGGAACGCGATCACTTCGCGAATCGACTGGGCGCCAGTCATCAGCATGACCAGGCGATCCAGGCCGAAGGCCAGGCCACCGTGTGGCGGGGCGCCGAACTTCAGGGCGTCGAGCAGGAAGCCGAACTTCTCTTCCTGTTCCGCCGCCTCGATACCCAACAGGCGGAAGACGGCCTGCTGCATTTCTTTGCGATGGATACGGATCGAACCGCCACCCAGCTCGGTGCCGTTGAGCACCATGTCGTAGGCACGCGACAAGGCGGTGGCCGGGTTGGCCTCCAGCTCTTCAGGGGTGCACTTGGGCGCAGTGAACGGGTGGTGCAGCGCGGTGAAGCTGCCGTCTTCGTTCTCCTCGAACATCGGGAAGTCGACGACCCACATCGGTGCCCACTCGCAGGTGAGCAGGTTGAAGTCGTGACCCAGCTTGATACGCAGCGCGCCCAGGGCCTCGCTGACGACCTTGAACTTGTCGGCACCGAAGAACACGATGTCGCCATCGACCGCGCCGACGCGATCGAGGATCACGTTGAGGTTGGCCTCAGGGATGTTCTTGACGATCGGCGACTGCAGGCCCTCGACGCCCTTGGCGCGCTCGTTGACCTTGATGTACGCCAGGCCTTTGGCACCGTAGATGCCGACGAACTTGGTGTACTCGTCGATCTTGCTGCGCGGCATGGCAGCGCCACCCGGCAGGCGCAGGGCAGTGACGCGGCACTTCGGATCGTTGGCAGGGCCTGCGAAGACCTTGAAGTCGACGTCCTTGAGCTGGTCGGCAACATCGACCAGTTCCAGCGGGATGCGCAGGTCCGGCTTGTCGGAGCCATAACGACGCATGGCTTCCTCGAAGGTCATGTGCGGGAAGTCGCCGAACTCGAGGTCGAGCACTTCCTTGAACAGCTTGCGGATCATGCTCTCGGTGAGGCCCATGATCTCGGACTCGTCGAGGAAGCTGGTCTCGATGTCGATCTGGGTGAATTCCGGCTGGCGGTCAGCGCGCAGGTCTTCGTCACGGAAGCACTTGGCAATCTGGTAGTAGCGGTCGAAGCCGGCCACCATCAGCAGTTGCTTGAACAGCTGGGGCGACTGCGGCAGGGCGAAGAAGCTGCCTGCGTGGGTGCGGCTCGGCACCAGGTAGTCGCGCGCGCCTTCCGGAGTGGCACGGGTCAGGATCGGCGTTTCGACGTCGAGGAAGCCGTTCTCGTCGAGGAAGCGGCGGATGCTGCTGGTGATGCGCGAACGCAGACGCAGCTTGTCGGCCATTTCCGGGCGACGCAGGTCGATGAAACGATAGCGCAGGCGGGTTTCTTCGCCGACGTCAGAGTATTCGTTCAGCGGGAATGGCGGGGTTTCAGCTTCGTTGAGCACGTTCAGCTGGTAGCCGAGGATCTCGATGGCACCGGAGGCCATGTTCGCGTTCACCGCCCCGTCCGGGCGCTTGCGCACCTTGCCGGTGATCTGCACCACGTATTCGCTGCGCACGCGGTCGGCAGCGGCGAAGGTTTCGGCGCGATCCGGATCGAACACGACCTGGGCCATGCCTTCGCGGTCACGGATGTCGAGGAAGATCACCCCGCCGTGGTCGCGACGACGATGGACCCAGCCGCAAAGGGTGACTTCCTGGCCGTCCAGGCTCTCGTTCAGTTGGCCGCAATAATGGCTGCGCATCATGATCGTGGTTTCGCTTCTCGTGATTCGTGTATTCGGTGGAGGTCTTGTCCGCCCTGAGGGCTAATAGTGCAAGACCCTGTCGCTGCAATTCAACTCAGTCGGCCTTGTCGCCGGCCAGGTTCTTCTTAGCCCCGGTCTTGAAGTCGGTCTCGTACCAGCCATTGCCACTCAGGCGAAAGCCGGGTACCGACAACAGTTTTTTCAGGGCCGGCGCCTGGCATGCCGGACAATCGGTCAATGGCGCGGCGCTGATTTTCTGCAACACCTCCATGCGGTGGTCGCAGGAAGCACATTGATAGTCATAAAGGGGCATGGAAGTCTCTCGTCAACCACAACGCTGGCTGCCGGGGCAGCAAAAAGCGGGATTATATATGGTTAAGGAGTGCTGTGCAGCCCGCCCGGCGATCAGCGCGCACTTGGCGGATCAAGTAACCAGGCCACACAGATGACCCGAATCAGCCCACTGAAATTACGCACCCCTCCCTGGCGCAGGTGCACCTCCCGATCAACGTAGGACAGCACAGCGCTCACCGAACAGTGATTGGCCTCGGCGATACGCTCCAGAATACGCCAGTAGACCGCCTCGAGCCGAAGGCAAGTGGCAAACCCATTGAGCCTTACCGACCGCGAGACCGGTACGATCTGCAACATGTCGAAATCACCTCTGAACGGATCATGACAATCCCTGCCTGGCCAACCGCCGTGCCTGTTTGCTTGCGCCATGGTGCTGCTCCCTATTGCCGATCACTTCACGCCCTGCGCAAGAAGCCTCAGGGTGTTTCAATGAAGCGCCGTTCCGGCGTTGCAGAGCAGCAGCAAGGGTTTCCCCATAATGAAAAAGCCCGGCATCGCTAGGCGATACCGGGCTCTATGAACAAGTCTGGCCGCAGGCCAGCGCATCATTATTTGCCGTCGAGCAGCACTCGCAGCATCCAGGCGGTCTTTTCGTGCACCTGCATGCGCTGGGTGAGCAGGTCGGCGGTCGGCTCGTCACTGACCTTGTCCACCACCGGGAAGATGCTGCGCGCCGTGCGCACCACCGCTTCTTGCCCCTGGACCAGCTGGCGGATCATCTCATCGGCAGCAGGCACCCCTTCTTCCTCCTTGATCGAGGAGTGACGCGCATAGAATGCATAGGAACCCGGCGCCGGGAACCCCAGCGCGCGAATACGTTCGGCGATCGAATCGACCGCCAGGGCCAACTCGTTGTACTGCTCCTCGAACATCAGGTGCAGGGTTCGGAACGACGGACCGGTGACGTTCCAGTGGAAGTTGTGGGTTTTCAGATACAGCACATAGGTGTCCGACAGCAGGCGGGACAACCCTTCGACGATGGACTTGCGATCTTCTTCGCTGATACCGATATCGATTGCCATGAATCTCCCCTTTCCATAAAGCTTGACGATCAAGCGGGCGAAAACACTGTACCAAGACTTGCAGGCAGCTGCATGTGACACAAGGCAACACATCGCCCGACCACCCCTGCGGTTTGAGAAGCCCCCGGCTTTGCTGTTAAATAGGCAGGGTGCCACCCGTGCGGACTGACAATGCCGGGTGCATAGGCTGAACAGTCACGTGATCGCGCTCTACACCTCATGCGCACCGTGCTGCCAGCTCTTCCGTGATCGGCCTTATCCATATATGTGAGCCAACCCAATGTTCAAGATCGTCCATCTGGTGACGGGCGTTGCGGCTTTGCTGCTGTCGTTCATACCCAGCCTCAGAACCGACGCCACACCCTTCCTGCAACAACCCGAAGCGGCCTACCTGGTATTCCTGGGCCTGCTCAACCTGGTCCTCGCACCGGTGGTACCGCTTTACTACCGCGGCGCGCGCCAGCAATTGCAACATCTGGCCAGCGCACTCCTGGTGCTGGCGGTGATCCTGCAAACCATCACCGTCCTCGCCCGCCCAGAGCTCGGCAGCTTGTCGGCCTTGCTCTGCGCGGCACTGGCAACGGCCCTGCACCTGGCTGCCGGCTTCGCCCGCAGCGGTCGCAAATCACGAGCCAGTCAGGTGGGCCAGCAAGATGCCAGCAAGCGCGATACCGGCACCGTGAAGTGGTTCAATACCTCGAAAGGCTTCGGATTCATCTCCCGCGACTCCGGCGATGACATCTTCGTGCACTTTCGCGCCATCCGCGGCGAAGGCCATCGCGTCCTGGTGGAAGGCCAGCGCGTGGAGTTTTCGGTAATGCACCGCGACAAAGGCCTGCAGGCCGAAGACGTGGTCGCGGTTTCACGCCGCTGATCACTCGCCTCCATCACCTCAATAATGAGGTGGTGGAGGCTCCTCCCCTCCGGCCTCGTATTGGCCGACCATCTCTTCATGACGCTTGATCAGTTCGGCGATCTGCAACTGCAGGCGCTCGATCACCCGGTTCTGACCGGCCACTTCGTCGCTGAGCGCCTGAAGGGTGTCATCCTGAAACGCCTGACGCATCTCCAGCTCGACGATTCTCGCTTCCAGTGACATGGCTCAGGCCTCCTCGAAACCTTCAAGCGCCAACCCACGCAGGCGCTGGCGGATTGCATCGACCTGCCCGTGCGCGTAGCCGAGCGCAGGCACCTTGCCCCACACTGGCGCAGGCCACGCCGCATCGCTGCGATGACGCACCACCACGTGCATATGCAACTGACTGACGACATTGCCCAGCGTGGCGACATTCATCTTGTCCGCCGTGAACTCACCCTTGAGCGCCTCGGCGAGCAAAGTGGTCTCTTTCCACAATTGCTGCTGGTCGGCCAGATCCAGATCAAAGAGCTCACTGACATCAGCACGGCGCGGCACCAGAATGAACCAGGGATAGTTGGCATCCTTGCTCAGCAAAAGACGGGACAATGGGAAATCCCCCAGCACCAGGGAATCCTGCTGCAGACGCGAATCCAGGACAAACACGGCAAACCTCCATCGACTGACACGACCCGACTCGAACGCGGGCAGAGCGCAAGGATACCTTGCTTGCAGAGCCCGAGACACGATCCACTGCCTTGCCCGCCTCCCGAACGAGACGCACGTGCCACAAGCGGTAACACTGCGCTACTTTTCGCACCAAAATGAAGCAACAAAAAATACGCCTGTCACACCACCTCGGTACAAACTACTCAGCATCAACAGTCAGCGGTAACACCTTGACTTTCAAGCCAGCTTTATTTTGCAAACGATAATCAACATCGCGGAATACCATCAGACAACCTGAACCCCGTGTTTCCGGAGGTTTCAGGACGTTTTGAGAGCATTTGTGAAAAATTCATCAACGCTGATCGTTTTTGTGCACGCTTGTTGCATTCTTTTTACGCCAAGTCGGCACGGCACCTGCATTAGCCGGTGAACGCGACAAATAACAACAGCGACAAGGGATTCACCAGGGAGCTTCGAGTACGCACGTGTTCTTTACGGAATCGTGACGGCTTTGAAGCAGCGCTGGGGTGTACGGCCCGCCTGTAGCGGGACGTGATTTGCGACATGGAAATAGCCAAAAGCGACACGACCGTAAACTTACCGAAAGGTTCCGTTTTTCATGTCGCCAAGTACAGTCAGCGTGATATACATTTTCGCCGACATAAAAAGAAAGAGCTGCCCCATATAACTAAAACACTTGGGCGCAGCGGTACTCTTCCTAAAACCAAAGGAGCAAATCACGATGCGCGTGATGAAGTGGAGCATGATCGCCCTGGCTGTTGCAGCGGGGACTTCCGGACTGGCAGTTGCGTCGTCGCAGGATGAATCCAAAGGGTTCGTCGACGACAGCAAGCTCAACGTGAAGCTGCGTAACCTGTATTTCAGCCGTGACTTCCGCAACAACCCAAGCGACGAACAGAGCCGTCGCGCCGAGTGGGGCCAAGGCTTCATTGGCACTTTCGAATCCGGCTTCACCCAGGGCACCGTTGGTGTCGGCGTCGACGCCATCGGCCTGCTGGGCATCAAGCTCGACGGCGGTCGTGGCACCACCAACACCGGCCTGTTCCCTGTCGACTCCGAAGGTCGCCCGGAAGATTCCTATTCGAAAGGCTACGGTGCCGTCAAAGCACGCATCTCGAACACCGTCCTCAAGTTCGGCGGCCAGTTCACCTCGCTGCCAGTCTTCGCCACTGACGATAGCCGCCTGCTACCGGAAGCCGCCGAAGGCTTCCTGCTGACCAGCAAGGAAATCGAAGGCCTGGAGCTGAACGCCGGTCACTTCACCCGTCTGGACGCACAAGCCCAGAGCTACAAGGACAGCATCGGCGGTCGCAACAACCTCGGCATCAAGAACCCAGGCCTGACCGAAGCCAACGTCTTCGGTGGCACCTATGCCGTGACCGACGGTCTGAGCACCAGCCTCTACTATTCCAAAGTCGAAGACTACTGGCGTAAATACTACGCCAACGTCAACTGGGCACTGCCGCTGTCCGACAAACAAGGCCTGGTGTTCGACTTCAACATCTATGACACCAAGAGCGATGGCGAAGGCAAGGTACGCGCCTTCGATGGCGACAAACTGGACAACCGTGCATTCAGCCTGTCCGGCGCCTACAACGTTGGCGCTCACACCTTCACCCTGGCCTACCAGAAGGTCACCGGTGACGGCGACTACGCCTACGGCGTAGACGGCGGCGGCACCATCTTCCTCGCCAACTCCATCGCCCGCTCCGACTTCAACGCCGAAGGCGAGAAGTCCTGGCAGGCTCGCTACGACCTGAACTTCGCCGAGTACGGCATTCCGGGCCTGACCTTCATGACCCGCTACGCCCGTGGTACCGGTGCTCACGTCGAAGGCACCACCAACGGCAAGGAATGGGAACGCGACATCGACGTCAAGTACGTCCTGCAGGAAGGTCCTGCGAAAGACCTGAGCTTCCGCGTACGCCAAGCAACCTACCGCTCCAGCGACGGCGTCTACTACGGCTCCGCATCGATCGACGAACTGCGTCTGATCGTGGAGTACCCGCTGAGCATCCTGTAAGCCCCGGCTTGCAATGCCCCGCACCTGAAGAAGCCCGGCATCTGCCGGGCTTTTTT